>JBGSII010000276.1:0-9597 GCA_041742555.1 Ilumatobacteraceae bacterium | reverse complement strand
GATGCGCAGGCTGGCCACCTCGACCAGACGAAGGTCGGCCGGGACGATGGTTCCGGCGTCGAGGTGGACGATGTCACCCGGGACCAGCTCGGACACCGAGATCGACGTCAACCGGCCATCGCGGGTCACCCGAGCCGACGGCACCGCCATCCGGCGCAGGGCGGCGATCGCCTGCTCGGCGCGATACTCCTGGTAGAAGCCGAGGGCCGTGAACAGCACGACGATCGCAGCGATCGCACCGGCTTCGAGATACTTGCCCAGCAGGAACGACAGCACCGCCGCCCCGATGAGGATCAGCACCATCACCGAGGAGATCTGCCCCCAGATCAGGCGCAGTTTGCTCGTTCCGCCGGACTCCTGGAGCTCGTTCGGGCCGAACTCGGTGCGTCGATCGGCGATGGCTGCATCGGCCAGCCCGTCCATCGACGAGCCGAGCTCGGCGAGCACGGCGTCGACCGTGCGGCGGTGCCAGTCTCCGCCCGACGGGCTGGCGGCAGATTCGGCGAGTGTGGTCGGTGCGGTGGTCATCGAGCGACCTCACCGCGCAGCGCTGAGGTCGACCCCTGCCCGAGGAGCCGGGCGATCCGGTCCTCCATCGGCGGGTGGGTCATGAACAGCTTGGCGAAGTTGGCCTGCTTGCCCCCGGTCAACGGGTTGACGATGTAGGCCGTGGCATGCGCGGGGTCGACGTCCATCGGGATCTGCTTCGACGTGCGGTCGAGTTTGGCGAGGGCGCTGGCGAGTGGCCGTGGATCGCCGAGCAGTTCGGCGCCGACACGGTCGGCCTCGAACTCGCGAGAGCGTGACAGCGCCATCTGCATCAGCCCACCGGCGATCGGCGCGAGGACCGCCAGGAACATCGTGACCGCGGGGTTCGGGCCGTCCTCGTCGTTGCCGCCACCGAAGATGCTCGCGAACATCGCCAGGTTGGCGATTGCCGAGATCGCGGTCGCGACGGCGGCGGCGATCGAACCGATCAGGATGTCCTTGTTGCGGATGTGGGCAACCTCGTGGGCGACCACGCCGCGGACTTCGTCACGGTCGAGCACCTGGAGCAACCCTGCCGTGACACAGACGAGGGCGGTCTTCTCGTTGCGACCCGTCGCGAAGGCGTTCGGCTGCGGGTCCGGCGAGATGAACAGCCGCGGGGTTGCCATGTTCGCCCGGCGGGCGATCTCGGCGAGGTCGTCACGCAACCAGTCGAGCTGGCCCGGCGCGACCTCGGTGGCGCGGGCGGCTTTGACGGCGAGCTTGTCGGAGGACCAGTACGAGGCCCCGACGATGCCGAGGCCGAACAGCAATCCGATGACGAGGCCGGTCGTGCCGGCGAGCATCGTGCCGATCAGCACCATGAATCCGGCGAGGCCGGAGAGGAGCACGACGGTCTTGAGAGTGTTCGAGGTGTGCATCTTCAACTTTCAGCAAACGACGGTGGGTTCGCTGAAGGTCTCTCCGCCCCATGAGGGACTGGCCCCGCCGACCTCGTCCCGAGCGACCGGGAGTCGGTGTGTTGACGACGGACCTCGAGGGATACTCCCCTTCAGGTGGTGTTCAGTTGATCGAAATCTATCGACCACCACGACCAACCTGGCGCCCCCACCTCGTATTCCCGACGCCCCACGATGCGTCTGGCACATCGTGGACGTCATCTCAGCCGCTGGAATGTGGCGCGAGCCGGTGGAGCGTGGCGCTGAGGTGGTGTTGGAGCGGCTGGCCCACGGCCGCCATGCGGAACGTGTAGTGGAGGTCGTCGTCGGTGACCGAGATCGTCCGTTCGGTGATCGTCACCTCCTTGGCCGTCGGCGTCGCGTTGATCGACGTCGAACGGGCGTCGATCACCAGCGGAGCGTCGCCACCGACCACCGCGCCCTCGTAGATCTCGGCGAGGCCCGTCGGCTGCGCCATCACGATCTCGATGCTGCCGGGTCTCGGGACGCGCAGATAACCGGTCTCGGCGTGCATCGGGGCGGACGTCTCCGGATGCCGGGTGCGCTGCGTGTAGGCGACGAACGGCTTGCCGACGTGAGTGAAGGTGATCGACTCGAGGTAGGCGAAGTCATCGATGGTGGGGTACTCGCCGGTGCCGGTCCCCTCCCACGTTCCGAGCAGCGGTGCCAGCACCGCGACGTCTGGATGCAGCTGGGGTTCCATGCCCTCACCGTACGAGACGAGCGGCGAACCGCGTGCTACGCATGGATCCGATGGACCCACGCCCCCACTCTTCCGATCTGTACGCCGCGCTCAACTCCGAACCCTCCGATCACTCGGGTGGGCACCGCTACATCCACGTGATCGGCACGTCGGTGTTCGTCGACACCGAACTCGCTGATGACACGTGGGAGCGTCACGTCGTCGGCATCGTCGAGGGCGATGCCTGGTGGGCGGTCGACGTGCCTGCCGACGCCGACGACCCCTCGTACGGCTCCGCGCTCGATCTGTTCAGCTACTTCGGGCGGGCGGCCCAGGGCGAGTGGATGGCAGCCGGCCGTGCGGTGCAGATCGTGGAGTGGGCTCGCACGCACCGGTTCTGCGGGCGCTGCGCGACGCCGACCGAGCCGTCTGCAGGGGAACGGGGCATGCGGTGCCCGGCGTGTGGACTCGTCGCCTATCCGCGTGTCGCGCCGGCGATGATCGTGCTGGTCACTCGCGGTGAACCCGGCCCCGACCAGGAAGCGTTGCTCGCCCGCGGCATCAACTTCCCGATGCCGATGTACTCGTGTCTCGCCGGATTCGTCGAGCCCGGCGAGGACCTGGAGGGCGCCGTCGTTCGCGAGGTCGCCGAGGAGGTCGGCATCCGGGTCCGAAACGTGTCCTATCGGGCAAGCCAGCCGTGGCCGTTCCCGCACAGCCTGATGATCGGATTCCGGGCCGAGTACGAGAGCGGCGACCTGGTGCTCGACGAGACCGAGATCGCCGACGCCAACTGGTACCGGCGCGACGAGATCCCGATGATCCCGCCGGGGATCTCCGTCGCCCGCCGGCTCATCGACGAATGGCTCCACGACGCCTGAGTGTTACATCTGGGGTCTGACCCCAGATGTAACACTCTCGGCTGAAGTGCGCCGGACGCGACCTCCTACAGTCGGAACCATGAGCAGCACAGATGTCGTGATCGTCGATGCCCTTCGCACCCCGATCGGAAAACGCAATGGTGGCCTGTCCACCCTCCACCCCGCCGAGACCCTCTCTCGTGTGCAACGGGCGATCGTGGAACGCAACGGCGTGGATCCCACCGAGGTCGGCCAGGTCGTCACCGGATGCGTCAGCCAGGTCGGCGAGCAGGCGTTCAACATCGGGCGCACGGCCTGGTTGGCCGCGGGTCTGCCGCTCAGCGTCGCCAACACCACCATCGACACCCAGTGCGGTTCCAGCCAACAGGCGACCAACCTCGCCACGTCGCTGGTCGGCTCCGGCGTGGTCGACATGGCGCTCGCGTGCGGCGTCGAGGCCATGAGCAGGGTCCCGATCGGTGCCTCGGGCAACAAGGCGTTCGGACTGGGAATCCCGATCCCGCCGAACTACTTCGAGCAGTACGAGATGACCTCACAGTTCGAGGGTGCGGAGCGCATCGCCGACCAGTGGGGCATCACCCGTGACGACACCGACGCGTTCGGGCTGGCGTCCCAGCAGCGGGCCGCGCAGGCCTGGGCGGAAGATCGATTCTCGGGCCAGTACCTCACGATCGAGGCACCGGACCTCGACGAGGACGGCAAGCCGACCGGCACGACCCACACCGTCGATCGCGACGAGGGCCTGCGCGAGACCACCCTCGAGAAGCTCGCCACACTGAAGCCGGTCGCCCGCGAGAACGGTGTGCACACCGCCGGCAACTCGTCGCAGATCTCCGACGGCGCGGCGGCCGTGTTGATGGCCACGGAGGCCAAGGCCGCCGAACTCGGCCTGAAGGCCCGTGCTCGTGTCGTCGACACCTGCCTCGTCGGCACCGACCCCGTGCTCATGCTCACCGGTCCGATGGATGCCACCCGACACCTGTTGAAGCGCACCGGGCTCTCGATCGACGACATCGACGTCTTCGAGATCAACGAGGCGTTCGCCTCCGTCGTGCTCGCCTGGGCCAAGGAGGTCGGCGCCGATCTGGCCAAGACCAACCCGAACGGTGGCGCGATCGCGCTCGGCCATCCGCTCGGCGCCACCGGTGCATTCCTGATGACCAAGGCGCTGTACGAACTCGAGCGCACCGGTGGCCGCTACGCGCTGATCTCGATGTGCTGCGGAGGCGGTCTCGGGACCGGCACCATCATCGAACGCCTCTGACCACACGTTTGCGTGCAAATTCGGATGGCCCGTCCCATCCGTTTCCGCACGCAAACGGTTGGGCGAGTCGCTCGACACGTGACGGCGGTAGAACCCACTCGTGCACTTCGCGACGACGGTGGCCTGTGCGTGTGTCTTCGGCATTGCCGCCTGCACCGGTGGTGCCTCTCCACGCGCTGACGGCCTCGCCGTGGTGGCCGGAGTCGTCGACGGCGACACGATCGACGTCGAGATCGGCGGGCGCCGCGAGCGCGTCCGCCTGATCGGCATCGACACACCCGAGACCAAGAAGCCGAACTCACCGATCGAGTGCTTCGGACCGCAAGCGAGCGCGTTCACTGCCCGCATGCTCCCCGTCGGCAGCGAGGTGCTCGTCGAGCGCGACGTCGTGGGTCGCGACGACTACGGGCGGCTGCTCGGCTACGTCCACCTCGTCGACGCCGACGGAGCGCCGACCACGTTCGTCAACCTCGAGATCGTCGAGCGGGGATTCGCGCGCCCACTGACGATCGAGCCGAACAGCACCTACGCGCGCGAGTTCGCCCGGGCGGCGAGCCGCGCCGAACGTGGCGAGTTGGGACTCTGGGCCGCATGCTCGTCGTGAGCCGGCGTCGCTCCGGTAGCGTCGCTGCAGTGGAGCCGACACTCGCCGAACGCCTCGGATACTCCCCCGACGACCGGCTGGTGATCCTGTCGTGCGACGACCTCGGATCCTGCCACGCCGCCAACGTCGGGGTGTTCCGCGCCATCCGCGACGGCGTCGCCACGTGTGCCTCGATCATGGTGCCGGCACCGTGGGCCGGCTACGCGGCCAAGCTCTCTCTGCCGACCGACGACCTCGGAGTGCACCTCACGCTGAACGCCGAGCACGAGTGCTATCGCTGGGGTCCCATCACCCACGCTCCGTCCTTGCAGTCCGGCGAGGGTGGGTTCCCGCGCACCCTCGAGGACCTGTGGGAGCACGCCGACCACGCCGAGGTCCTCCGCGAGTTGCGCGCGCAGATCGAACGAGCGCTGGCGTGGGGCATCGACGTCACCCACCTGGCTCCGCACCTCACCGCCATCACGCTGCGGCCCGAGTTCTTCGACGTCTACCTCGAGTTGGCCGTCGAGTTCGCCCTCCCGATCCGGTTGCCGTCCACGGTGAGTGCCGAACAGGCGGGGTTTCCGTTCCGACAGCTCGCCGAGGACGAAGGGATCCTGTTCCCCGACCACTTCGACCACGACTGGCGGGCGGGGAGCGCTGATCGGGTCCATGCCGCGATCGACTCGCTCGCACCGGGCGTCACCGAGATCCACGTCCAACCGGCGATCGACACACCCGAGGTACGGGCCCTCGGCGCACACACCCAGGGCTGGATCGATGACCTCGAACTGGTCACCGGCGACGACCTGCGCGATCGGCTGGAGCATCGGGGAGCGACCCTCATCGGGTACCGATCGCTGCGCGACGCGATGCGACAGACCTGACGACCCAGCGTGTTGCGCCGCGTCAGGCGCGGCACTGCGCGACGATGGACGCGATCGTGGTGGCCGCCGCGCCGGACTTCAGCTCGGCGAGCACCACACCGGTGTGACCCGTCGCCTTCAGCACACCGCGCATGTAGGCGACCGTCGGATCGAAGTCGTCGGCGGCTGCATCAGCGAGGGCGACCGTGAAGACCACATCGGCGTCGTCGGGCCCCTCGACACGCTCGTCGCGCTTCGCAACCACGACGCGGTATTGCACGCTCACGATGACACCCGCTCGCTGATCCCCGCGAACAGGTCGCGTTCGCCGTCGTCGGAGGGGATCGGTCCGACGAGCGATCGGGCGAGGATCCAGTCCTCCCACGGATACGCAGCCGTGAACTCCTCGTCGTCGAACCCGAACCCCCACCAGGCCGCCGACGGGTCGACCTGGGTTGCGTGCGCCTGCAACGCGCGTCGTCGCACGTGGCCGTAGCCGGTGATGTCGATGCGGGTGGTGATGCGGTGATCCTGTGACGGCCGGTCGAGCCACTCCTGCTCGAACGGCGACTCGCCGGTGGTGCGCAGCATCAGCTCGTGGATGGCCAGCACGCGGGCCTTCGACCACACCGAGTAATAGAGCTTCGACGGCGCGAACGGTTCGCCCGCAGCGCGGTACCAGTCGGGATCGCCGGCGCGCTCGAAGGCGAGCACCGAGATGTCGTGCACCCTCAGATGGTCCGGATGGGGGTAACCGCGCTGGTCGTCGCCGTAGGTGATGATGACCTGAGGACGCTCCCGGCGAATGATCGCCACGAGCCGGCCCGCGGCCTCGTCGATGTCGGCCTGGTGGAAGCAGCCGGGGTGCGCATTCGGCTCGGTGTCGGCCATCCCCGAGTCGCGGTAGCCGAGCATCTCGACGACGTCGAAGCCGATGACGTCTGCTGACGCAGCCAACTCCGACGCCCGCATCGATGCAACCAACGCCTTCTCGGCCTCGGGCGTCAACCCGTGGAACGGCTGGCCTGGCTCGCGCAGCGACGGGTTCTGGAGATCGCCCTCCTCACCGCCGGTGCAGCACACCAGCACCGTGCGAACCCCTTCGCCGTGATAGCGCGCGAGCGTTGGGGCGCCCTTCGACGCTTCGTCGTCCGGGTGTGCGTGCACGGTGAGCAACGAGAGGCGTTCGGTCACGCCGGGCAGACTATCGGTGGCGATCGCGCCAGTGAGCCCGTCGGCGTCACAGCAGCGCCTAGCCTGCGGCGGGTGAATCGACGCACGGCCACGATCTCCATCGCTGCCCTCGGTGCAGTTCTGCTGGCCGCTTGCGACACCGGAGATGGCAAACAGCTCACGCCGTACGACCCGGCCGACTATCCCGCCCCGGTGGTCGAAACGAGCGTCGTCGATCCCTCCGCAGCCTCGAACAGTGACTTCGACGCCGACCTCGACACCGGCCTCGACACCGGCATCGAGTCGTTCAGCCTCGCCGCGCCCTGGCTCGAAGGTGGCGACATCGACCCCCGCTACACGTGCGACGGCGAGAACATCGCGCCGTCGCTGAGCTGGGGTGCCGTGCCCGCTGGAACCGTCGAGATCGCGATCGCGCTGGTCGACGAGTCCGAGATCAGCGATGGACAACCCATCGTCCACTGGGTGATCGGCGGCCTCGACCCCGCCGAGATTGCGCTCGTCGAAGGCGACGTGCCGCCGGGCGCACTGCAAGCGCTCAACTTCTTCGGCGACGTGGGCTACGAGGGACCGTGCCCGCCGACCGGCGACGAATCACATTTCTACCGCCTGACGGCGTATGCACTCAACCAACAGCTCGAACTGGCCGATGGAGATCCAGCAACCGAGTTCCTGGACGTCATCGCTACGCTCACGGTCGCGTCGACGGACGTGACCGGTTTCTACAGGCGGTGATGAATCCCGGGACCACGTTGCCCGGGTGACGAGATCGAGCGGAGCGGAGCAGGTGTGATTGGTGACGAGGAACGGGACCGAAGTTCCGCTGACCGCGCCTTGGCGCCGCCACCTCCGGGTCTGTGGCACGACGCGATCACCGCAGTGCTCGACGCCGATCAGACCTCGGTCGTGATCCTGGGGTTCGACGGCCTGGTGCGCGCCGCGAACGAATCGGCCCTGCACATGCTGGGCACCGACTCGGCATCCGCGCTGCAGCCGGGAGCAGCAGGGCACGCGATGCTCCGCTCCATGCTCGACCAGGCGCCGCGACAGCTCGTCGCGGGTCACTACGACGGCACCTGGCAGGGCGATGTCGACCACATCGCCGAGACCGGCGAATCACGAGTGTTCCGCGCCACGGTGGCCGCGCGACGCGATGAATCACTCGATGGCGGGGGGTTCGTCGGGCTGATCGCCCACGAGGTCACACGCTCGCGAGACGACATGGCCCGGCTTCGCCACCAGGCGAACCACGACCCGCTGACCGGCTTGGCGAACCGTCGGCGGATCATGTCGATCCTGGCCGCAGCCCTGGCCGCGCAACGTTCGCGTCCCGGCCACGTTGCTGCGATCTTCATCGACGTCGATCGTCTGAAGTACGTCAACGACGCGCTGGGACACGCCGTCGGAGATCGACTCCTGCTCTCCAGTGCCAGACGGCTCGCCGAGTCCGTCCGGCCCGACGACCGGGTCGCCCGGATCGGCGGCGACGAGTTCCTCGTCGTGTGCTCCGACGTGCCCGACGTCACTGCAGCGTTGGAGCTCGCCGAGCGCATGCAGCGCGCGCTCACCGGTCGCATGCGCGTGCGACAGCTCGACCTCCAACTGTCCGTCAGCATCGGTGTGGCGGTGAGCGACCACGAGATCCTGGGCATGCCCGACAGCAGCGCCGCCGCCGCTGCGATGATCGACAGTGCCGACACCGCGATGTACGAGGCAAAGGCACTCGGCCGTCAGCGGTGCGTCCTGTACACGCCGGAGATGAGATCGGCGGCGCGGGAGCGAACCGAGTTGGGAGCCGAGCTCCTGCAGGCCATCGCTGACAAGCAGTTGACCGTCGACTTCCAACCCCTCTTCTCGGCGGTCACGCGCCGGGCCGTCGGAGCCGAAGCGCTCGTTCGCTGGCACCACCCGGAACTCGGATCGATCGAGCCGACCAGGTTCGTCCACATCGCCGAGGAGTCGGGTGCGATCGGGCGCCTCGGCGAGATCGTGCTCGAACGAGCCCTGATCGAGACGCGGCGCTGGATCGACAACGGCGTGGTCGGCGACGACTTCTCCGTCCACGTCAACGTCTCGCCGATCCAGTTGACGAGTCCGTCGTTCGTCAGCCTCATCCACTCCACGCTGCGCCTGCACGACCTCGGTCTGAACCGCATCGTCCTCGAGGCCCGCGAGGCGACGTTGCTCGGTCAGAACCCTGACGTCGACCGAAGCATCAGGGCCTTGCGCCGATCTGGCATTCAGGTCGCCATCGACAACTTCGGAACCGGCACGAACGCACTGTCGGTGATCACCGACGTCGGTGCCGATCTCTTGAAGCTCGACGGTTCGCTGGCCCTGCCCTCGGGCGCCACCGACGCCGACACGAGAATCGTGCGCGCCATCATCCTGCTGGCCCATGCGTTGGGCATGAAGGTCGTCGCCGAGCGCGTCAGCGACACCGATCAGCTGCGCCGACTGCGGTCCGCTGGGTGCGACCTCGTGCAGGGCAACCTCCTCGGTGCGCCCGGCCCCGCAGCCGAGCTGACCACGACATCGCGGTTCTGACACGCCGTCACCTGCGCAGGGCGACTCGGTACCCTGATCTCGTGCCGTTGCCGCCCCCGCCGCCGCCCGAGAGCACCAGCACGTCCATGACCTGCGCTCGCCATCCGGGCCGTCCCGCGGGTCGGCGTTGCACCA
>JBGSII010000275.1:0-1741 GCA_041742555.1 Ilumatobacteraceae bacterium | reverse complement strand
GCCTGGGCAACTGCGACCGCAGCGTCAGCGCCTCCCATCGCGGCGACGTATCGCTCGGCGGCGGCCACGGGCGGGTGCTGCCACAGGTGGGCGGGGTTGCCGTCGTACCAGCCGAGGTAGCGCTGGTAGATCGCCTTCACGTTGTGGCTGACCGACCCGTAGTAGCCGTGTGTGTGCCACTGCGCAGCGAGCGCAGGCGGCGTTTCCATCATCTCGGCGATCTCCGCGCCTACGTAGCCCTGGTTCATCAGACGCAGCGTCTGATCGTGCAGATAGGCGTACATGTCCCGCTGCATCGCCAGGAACTCGACGGCGCGCTCGCGACCCCATGTCGGCCAGTGGTGCGAGGCGAACACCACGTCGAGGTCGTCGCCCCAGAGGTCGATCGTCTCGGTCAGGTAGGCCGCCCACGTGCGCGCATCGCGAACCAGTGCGCCGCGCAGTGTCAGGATGTTGTGCAGCGTGTGCGAGGTGTTCTCGGCGGTGCACAGCGCCTTGTGGTCGGGGAAGTAGAAGTTCATCTCCGCCGGCGCCTCGGTGCCGGGTGTCACCTGGAACACGATGCGCACCCCGTCGATCGTCAGCTCCTGGCCGGTGGTGGTGATGTCGATCGTGGGCGGGATCAGCGTCGGCTCGCCCGTCGAGGTGGTCTGGCCGAGACCGGCCCCGATCTGGCCGGCGGGACCCTTGTCGAGTGCGGCACCGTACATGTATCCCGCCCGACGGCCCATCGCGACGCCGGCGAACACGTTCTCGGCGACCGCTTCCTCCATGAAGCCCTCGGGTGCGATCACGTCGACTCGCCCCGAGTCGACGTCGTCATCGGTGATGATGCCCTTGACGCCGCCGAAGTGGTCGATGTGCGAGTGGGTGTAGATCATGGCCACCACCGGCCGAGGTCCGCGGTGTTCCTGGTAGAGGGCGAACGCAGCCGCAGCGGTTTCCTTGCTGATCAACGGGTCGATGACGATGACGCCGGTGTCGCCCTCGATCACGCTCATCACCGACAGGTCGAACCCCCGCAACTGGTAGATGCCGGGAACCACCTCGAACAGCCCGTCGCGGATCAACAGCTGCCCTTGGCGCCACAGGCTCGGGTGGGCGGTGTCGGGAGCGGGCCCGTCGAGGAATCGGTAGGCATCGAGATCCCACACGACGCGGCCGTCGGCATTGGTGACCTGGCGAGCGGTCGCCTTCGCGATGAATCCTCGCTCGGTGTCGTCGAAATCCTGTGTGTCGTCGAACGGGAATCCGGGGTCGTCCTGGTGGTCCATCCGGTCAGTGTGGCACGCGGCAATCAGCCGATTCCCGCTCGCCCGTCGGGCGGGTGGAGCCAGATGGCCTCAACGGGGGTCGGTGAGGATCTCGGCTTCGATCGGGGCGAGTTCCTCACGTTCCTGCACCATGACGCCGACGAGCACGAGTGCGATGCCCACCAATTCGATCGTCGAGGGTCGCTGGTCGAGGACGAGCCAGCCGATGAACGCGGCGGTCACCGGGAGCAGGGCCAGCAGCAGCGAGAACCGGCGGATCGGGATGCGCCGCATGGTGAACTGGTCGATGCCGTAGCCGATGGCGTTCGAGAACACACCGACGAGCAGGCAGAGTGCGAGCAGGCGAGGCGACGTCCAGACCTCGGCGCTGCCGGGCGCGCCAACCGGCGTGATCGCCAGCGCGCCGATCGCGAGACCGAGTCCGAGTCCGCTCACGCCCCGATCGAGCCGGGCGACTCGCGAGCCGA
>JBGSII010000274.1:0-10208 GCA_041742555.1 Ilumatobacteraceae bacterium | reverse complement strand
TCCGCCGACGAGGCACCCGCCGGTGGCGGCGCCGTCGCCGTCGCCGAGAAGGTCGGTGCCGTCGTCGCCGCACCTGCTGGTGGTGGAGGAGTGCCGATCGGGGCCGGACCCGGTGGGCACACTCAGCGGTTGCTGACCGTCGTCAAATCAGGGTCGATCCAGGACGTCAAGGCCACCCCGGTCGACAAGGTGCACACGTGGCCGCACCTGCTCGCCGCCGAGTTCGTGTCCGCGCTCGCGATGACGGCGTTCGTGTTCATCTTCTCGGTGTTCGTCCATGCTCCGCTGTTGCAGCTCGCCAACACGAACCAGACTCCCAACCCGTCGAAGGCGCCGTGGTACTTCCTCGGTCTGCAGGAGCTGCTGGTCTACTTCCACCCCATGGTTGCCGGCGTGACGCTGCCCGGTGTGGGCCTGATCGCTCTGGTCCTCGCGCCGTATCTCGACCGCAACCCGTCCAACAAGCCCGAGGATCGAAAGTTCATGACCGGTCTGATGACCGTGCATCTCATGTTCTGGGCGGTGCTCGTCCTGATCGGTTCGTTCTTCCGAGGCCCTGGCTTCAACTTCGTCCTACCCTGGGTCGAAGGCCTGTTCTTCGAGTTGTGAGATTGCGAAAGGAGACCCCCCAGTCATGAGTACTGCAGCAATCATCGCCATCGCGATCGGAGTCGTCGTCGTCCTCGGCGCGATCTCGTTCTTCACCCTCGCCCGTCGCAGCGACGTACGCGGAGCGGGCGCCCTGTCCGGCGAGACCGTCGCGCGCGACAAGGCGGCGCGCAAGACCGCCGAGCCCGTCGTCGAGCAGACCACGGCGTCCGACGTGGAGGCAGCCGGGGTTGCCGCTCGCGCCACCAGCACCGCAGTGGCCGTTCGGCCCGAGGTCGAGGTCGTCGCCTGGACCCCGCCCGACCCCGAGGTCATCGGTGTCACGCGCCGTCAGTTCTTCAACCGCGCCACCGTGTCGCTCATGAGCGTCAGCCTCGCCGGATTTGCCGCGGCAGCCTTCGTCGCCTTCCTGTGGCCGAGCGGTACCGGCGGCTTCGGCGGCCAGATCACCGTCGGCAAGATCGGCAACATCAAAGACGGCATCAAGCAGGGCGGCGGCTTCTTCTACGCCGCCGAAGCACGGTCCTGGATCACCGAGTACCCGGCTGAAGCGCTCCCGCTCGCCGAGACCGTGTACCCGGAAAGCCTCCTCACGACGATGCGTGAGGGCCTCGTCATCCTGAGCCAGAAGTGCCCACACCTCGGTTGTCGTGTGCCCGAATGTGCGACCAGCCAGTGGTTCGAGTGCCAGTGTCACGGCTCGCAGTACAACCGTGCCGGTGAGAAGAAGGCCGGCCCGGCACCTCGCGGTATGGATCGCCACCCGGCGACGGTGGCCAGCAACGGCGACGTCACGATCGACACCGGTACGACCATCCCTGGGCCGGCGATCGGTACCAACACCACCGGCCAGGAGGCCGAGGGTCCGCACTGCACCAGCGGTGGGGAGCACTGATGTCGCCAGTGTTCGCCTTGACCACGACCACCATCGGGGTCATCGGGTTCCTGATCATCGCAGGCGCCTGGATCGTCTACGGGCTGTTCAACATCGTCGCGGGTCGTCGCGAGGTCGGCTCCGAGATCACCCTCGCCGCGAACCGCAAGGAGTACTACGACGACGAGACGCTCGAGGGCCCGCGTCTCGAGCGGGTGCAGCTGCTCGGCGTGATCATGCTCGGCATCATCGTGGTGGCGCTCCCGCTCTACTGGGTGTTCGAGCCGAGCCGTCAGGCCGGCGCCGAAGAGGGCTGGGACAACCGGTTCGCGAGTTGGGGTTCGCAGTTGTTCGCGCCGACGGCCGACGGTGGATTCAACTGTGCCGGTTGCCACGGTGGCATGGCGGGCGTCGGCGGCGAGGCGCCGTTCACGGTGACCGACCCGATCACCCAGGAGGTGCAGGCCGTCAACTGGAAAGCGCCGGCCGTGAACACGGTGTTCTACCGCTTCGACGAGAACGAGGTTCGGTTCATCCTCAACTACGGCCGGCCGTTCTCGCCGATGTCGCCCTGGGGCCTCGTCGGCGGTGGGCCGATGAACACCCAACAGATCGACAACCTGCTGGCGTACATGAAGAGCATCCAGATCCCTCGCGAGAACTGTGGTGAGGGCGAGGACGATCCGCTCACGTGCGACTCGGGCAGCCTGCCCGCCGAGCTCCAGGCGGACATCCAGGCCGCGGCCGAAAAGGCCGTCGCCGACGGTGACGCCGAGTCCGTCGGCGAGGCGCTGTTCAATCTCGACCTGGCAAGTGGTGCCTACAGCTGCGCCCGCTGCCACACCCTCGGTTGGAGCTACGGTCAACCCGGCGTGTCCGGGCAGGGCGCGTTCGGTTGGAACCTCACCGGGGGCTCGGTCAACTCGCACTTCGCCGACGACGACCAGCTGCTCGCGTTCTTGAAGAACGGCTCGGAGTTCGGCAAGCTCTACGGCATCAACGGCCAGGGAAGTGGCCGGATGCCCGGGTTCGGTTCGATGCTCACCGACGAGCAGATCCGTGAAATCGTCGAATACGTTCGGAGCTTGTGACCATGACCCTGTTGGCAATCGGCTGGGAGCCCGAGCTCCGAGGTCTCCTGACCGTCATCATCGGATTCGTCATCCTGTGCGGCAGCGTCTACGGCATCATGGCCACCAACATGGGCTCGCGCCTGGCGTTCCTCGTCGCGCTGACGGCGCTCGCTGGCTGGATGATGTTGATGGGGATCGTCTGGGCGGTCTACGGGATCGGTCTGCGCGGACCGGACCCGTCGTGGCAGGCAGTCCCGGGAGCCGGCGTGTTGCAGGACGTGAACGCGCTCGGCGCGGCCGGGGTGCTCGATCCCAATGCCGATGTACCCGAAGACGCCACGCCGGCGGAGTCGGCCGAGATCGTGCGCGACACCTTCATCGACCAGGGTTGGGTCGTGCTCGACAAGGCGTCCCCGGCATTCGGTCAGGCGCAGGCCTCCGCGTCCGAGCTCCTCATCGAGGAAGAGGCGTTCGCTGCGGGACAGTTCGAGATCGTCGAGGTGTTCGACATCGGAGGCGAGCGCTACCCGAAGATCAACGACTCGCTCGACTTCATCGCGTTCTTCCACACCCCGCACTACGTGGTGGCCGAAGCTGCTGCGTTCGAACCCGTGCGTACCGAGCCCGGTCGCGCACCCGCTCGGCCGGTCATCGACGAGACACGTCAGCGCGAGTACGTGTACATGGTCCGCGACCTCGGCGCCCGTCGCCAGCCAGCCATCGTGCTGGCGGTCGGAGGCGCAGTGATCTTCCTCGCGCTGTGCTACTTGTTGCACCGCCGTGACCGCGTGCTGAAGACGAACCTCGAGCAGCCGCTGCCCGCCGTCAGGGTCGAGGCACCCGCCGACGCCGCGGCCGAGCAGGAGAAGGTCGGAGCCGGCGTCTGACCATGACGACACCGATGAGACACCGATGAGGCAGTAATGGGGCAGTACCTCCCCATCGTCATCTTGTTGATCCTCGCGATCATCTTCGGCGTCCTCAGCTTCGCCGCGTCTCGACTCCTGGCGCCCCGCCGGCCGTCGGTTGCCAAGGAGGCGCCGTACGAGTGCGGGATCGTGCCGAGCCGCGAGCCGCCGGAA
This sequence comes from Ilumatobacteraceae bacterium, assembly GCA_041742555.1. Lineage (GTDB taxonomy): Bacteria > Actinomycetota > Acidimicrobiia > Acidimicrobiales > Ilumatobacteraceae > Sva-07. The sequence goes on along the minus strand of JBGSII010000274.1, from coordinate 6,570 downwards.
CGGTTCCCCGTCAGCTTCTACATCGTCGCGATGTTGTTCATCATGTTCGACATCGAGATCATCTTCGTCTATCCCTACGCCGTGTCGCATTCGACGCTCGGCGCGTACGGCTTCTGGGCGGTCTTCGCCTTCTCGGTCGTCTTCTTCGCCACGTTCGTCTACGAAGTTGCTCGCGGCGGGCTCGACTGGGGGCCAATCCATCGGTATCGCAGCCTGGTGGCCAACGCCGCGATGGTGTCACCCGAGCGGACGGCCTCCACCACCGTCCGTCGCGTCGGCACCGAAGGGCGCATGTCCGCCGGCGACAACGCGGCCGCGTAACGGGACGCAAAGGAGTCACCACCATGGGCATCGTCAACGATGTGCGCGACGACGGACTCGGCGGGCTGTCGCACAACGTCATCACCGGCAAACTCGAGGACCTGATCAACTGGTCCCGGTCGCGTTCGTCGTGGCCCGCCTCGTTCGGCCTCGCGTGTTGCGCCATCGAGATGATGGCGACAGGTGGCGCGCACTACGACATCTCCCGGTTCGGGATGGAGGTCTTCCGCGCCTCGCCGCGCCAGGCCGACATCATGATCGTCGCCGGCCGGGTCAGCCAGAAGATGGCGCCGGTCCTGCGCCAGGTCTACGACCAGATGATGGAACCCAAGTGGGTCATCTCGATGGGCGTGTGCGCGTCGTCGGGGGGCATGTTCAACAACTACGCGATCGTCCAGGGTGTCGATCAGATCGTCCCGATCGACGTGTACGCACCCGGTTGTCCTCCCACGCCCGAGACGCTCATCCATGCAATCGAGACGCTGCACGGCCTCATCGAGACCAACCAGATCCTGAAGCGCCGCGACGAGACCGGGGCCGGCGCGAACGTCCACGTCGAGTACATCGAGCCGGGCGCGTCACCGACTCCCGTGTTGCTCGGAGCCAAGAAGTGAGCGACGCCGCCACCCGCTCCGATCACCCGCAAGAGGTCCGACACGTCCCCCGCGCCGAGTACCTCGCCACCGTCAAGGCGCTCGCCGACGAGGGCTACACGATGTGCATCGACCTCACTGCGGTCGATTACCTCGAGCTCACCGAACGTCAGCTCCCCGATGGCGCGGAGCGTGCGCAACGGTTCGAGGTCGTCGTCAACCTGCTCGACCTCGGAAACCGTCGTCGACTCCGGCTGCGGGTCCAGGTTCCTGCCGACGACGCAACGTTGCCCACGCTGTTCGACGTGCACCCCGGCACCGAAGCGATGGAGCGCGAGGTGTTCGACATGTTCGGCATCGAGTTCGGTGACCACCCGGACCTCACCCGCATCCTGATGCCGGAGGACTGGGTCGGACACCCGCTGCGCAAGGACTACGAGATCGGTCGGATCCCGGTGCAGTTCAAGGGGGCGAACGCCTGATGTCCGAGACCACGATCCCCGACACGGACGCTGACAGCGACGCCGACGCCGGGAACGGCACCGACTTCTACCAGCGCTCGGTTGCGGGCACCGACGAAGGCGAACAGCAGCTCCGTCCACGCAGCGAGCTGTCCGCCAGGGAGCTGATGCGAGAGATCGGTTCGGTCCTGCGGATGTCCGAGGCCGACGCCGCGAAACTCGGCGATCTCCCCGACGATCCCGACGAGGATCAGACGATGATCATCAACATGGGGCCTCAGCACCCGTCGACGCACGGCGTGTTGCGGCTGATGTTGGAGCTCCAGGGTGAGACCGTGCTGCGCTGCAAGCCGATCATCGGGTACCTCCACACCGGCATGGAGAAGACCGCCGAGCACCTCACCTATGCCCAGGGCGGCACGAACGTGACGCGCATGGACTACCTGAGCCCGATCGCCAACGAGCTCGCCTTCGCGATGGCGACCGAGAAGCTCCTGGGTATCGAGCAGGATCTCCCCGAACGCGCGGTGTGGATCCGCATGCTGATGGCCGAGATGAGCCGCATGGCGAGCCACCTGCTGTTCATGGCCACCAACGGCATGGACCTCGGTGCTGTGTCGATGATGATCTACGGCTGGCGCGAGCGAGAAGAGGTGCTGCGGTTCTTCCAGGAGGTCACCGGCCTGCGGATGAACCACAACTACATCCGCCCGGGTGGTGTCGCAGCTGACCTGCCCGCTGGCTGGCGCGACGGCGTGCTGTCGATCCTCGACATGCTCCCGGATCGTCTCGACGAGTACGACACGCTGATGACCGGCCAGCCGATCTGGCGCGAACGGCTCCAGGGCGTCGGCGTGATCACGCCCCAGGAGGCACTGGCGCTCGGAGCGACCGGGCCGATCCTGCGCTCGACCGGAGTCGAATGGGACCTGCGTCGCGATCAGCCGTACATGCACTACGACGAGATGGAGTTCGACGTGATCGTCGGCTCGTACGGTGACGCGTTCGACCGCTACGCGATTCGTCTCGCCGAGATCCGCGAGTCGATGAAGATCGTGCGCCAGATCCTCGACCGGATGCCCCCCGGCGACTACCGCATCCAGGACAAGAAGGTGACGCCGCCTCCGCGTGCTCGCATCGACGAATCGATGGAAGCACTGATCCACCATTTCAAGATCTTCACCGAAGGATTCAAGGTGCCCGAGGGTGAGGCGTACGTCGGACTCGAAGGACCGCGCGGTGAGATCGGCTGCTACATCGTGAGCGACGGCTCGGCTACGCCGTACCGGATGCACATGCGCGAGCCGAGCTTCGTCAACATCCAGTGCCTGCCGCACATGATGCGTGGCGGATTGGTTGCCGATGCGGTCGCTGTGATCAGTAGCGTCGACCCGGTGCTCGGCGGGGTCGACCGATGATGATGGCAGGCTCCTCGTCCGCTCCGCTTCCTCGTCGCGCTGCGTCCCGCTCGTCGCTGGCGCTTCCCTCGCCGGCTGAGAACATTCGGGAGTCCAGATCATGACACGACTCAGTGATCACAATGTGGTGGTGGCAAAGGAGATCATCGCCCGCTACCCGAAGAAGAAGTCGGCGCTCATTCCGCTCGTCCACCTCAGCCAGGAGCAGAACGGCTACGTCACCGAGGAGGCGATGCGCCACGTCGCCGAACTCCTCGATGTGACCCCGGCCGAGGTGTACGGCACGGCGTCGTTCTACGAGATGTTCCGCTTCGAGCCGACCGGCAAGTACCTGATCAACATCTGCGGCACGATGTCGTGCGCGCTGCTGGGTGGCGACGCGCTGATGCACCATGCCGAACACACGCTGGGCATCCGCGCCGGATCGACCACCAGCGACGGGTTGATCACCCTCCAGCACGCCGAGTGCCAAGCGGCCTGCACCGAGGCGCCGACGCTCCAGGTGAACTATCGCCACCGCTACCGCGTGACCCCGGCGGCGTTCGACGAGTTGGTCGCCGACCTGCGCTCCGGAACGCTCGACGGCGAGGTGCCGCCACACGGCACGCTCGGACGCAACCGTCAACAGATCCCGGCCGACCGTGCGGTGGGCGCCCGTCATCCCGACGACGTCACCGAGGCTCCGGCCTGGATCGAAGTGAGCCCCGCATGAGTACTGGATCCTCTGGCGAATCGACCGATCGTGTCGTCAGCCCGTACCCCTGGGCGCCCGGGTACTACCCGAGCGACCGTCCGGCGATCGTGACGTCGCGCTTCCAGTACGAAGACGGTCACACGCTCGAGCGGTACCACGCCACCGGTGGCTACGAAGGCCTCCGCGCGGCATTGGCGAAGTCGCCGAGCGACGTCGCCGACGAGGTCAAGAACTCGACCCTGCTCGGCCGCGGCGGCGCCGGGTTTCCGGCGGGCACGAAGTGGGGCTTCACTCCGCAGGGCGTCTGGCCACGGTACCTCGTCGTCAACGGCGACGAATCCGAACCCGGCACCTACAAGGACCGGCTCCTCATGGAGTGTGATCCCCACCAGTTGATCGAGGGATGCCTCATCGCCTGTTACGCCGCTGGGTTGTCGCAGTGTTTCCTCTACATCCGCGGCGAGATGCCGCTCGCCCACGAGCGAGTGGCCCAGGCGCTGAACGATGCGTACGGCGCGGGGTACATCGGCACCAACATCCTCGGCTCCGACTTCAGCGTCGACATCGTCCTGCACTACGGCGCTGGCGCCTACGTCGTCGGTGAGGAGACGGCGCTGATCGAGTCGCTCGAAGGCGAGCGCGGCATGCCGCGGCTCAAGCCGCCGTACTTCCCGGCGGCGGTCGGCCTGTACGGCCAGCCGACGATCGTCAACAACGTCGAGACGCTGGCGAACCTGCCGTTCATCGCCAAGGAGGGCTCGGCTGCCTACACCTCGATCGGCACGCCCACCTCGCCGGGGACGCGCATGATCGCCGTGTCCGGCCACGTCAATCGACCTGGTGTGTACGAGATCGTCAACGGCTCGACCACGTTTCGCGACCTGCTCTACGGTGACGACTTCGCGCAGGGCATCCGTGACGGCAACGACCTCAAGGCGTTCGTGCCCGGCGGCGGTTCCGCGCCGTGGTTCACCGCCGATCAGCTCGACATCCCGTTCGAGGGTCCGCAGGCCGGCGCCGCGGGCTCGATGCTGGGCTCCGGCGCGGTGATGGTGATGGACTCGACCACCGACATCCCTGCTGCCGCGCTCACACTGGTGCGCTTCTACGCGCACGAGTCGTGCGGCAAGTGCGTCCCGTGTCGTGAGGGTGGCACCTGGTTGTACCGCCTGGTGCAGCGCATCGTCGATGGCCACGGCACCGATGCCGACCTCGACACCATCTTGCAGGTCGGCGAGTCGATCTGCCCGGGCGAGATGCCCCACGCGTCGAGCGAGCGGTTGGGCCTCGAGGCCGTGCCGTTCCCGTACAAGATGACGACGATCTGCTTCGTCGGGCCGTCGGCGTACGTGCCGATCCACTCCGCGATGACGCTGTTCCCCGAGGAGTTCGAAGCGTTGGTGACCAAGCGTGCCGAGCGCCGCCACATCCCGGTGATGGCTGGAGTGGACGAATGAGCGACGACGAAACGACCGACACGCCGACGCCGGATGCCGACGTGATCACCGACGAGGTGGTCGCCGACGTCGAGACGGCACACGACGAACTCGCCGAGGCGGTCGAGCCGGAACTGGACCCGAACATCGTGACGATCAACCTCAACGGCCGCGACGTGCCGGCGCGCAAGGGCGACATGGTGATCGCTGCGGCGCTGCAGGCGGACGAGTACGTGCCGCACTTCTGCTACCACCCGCGCATGTCACCGGTTGGGATGTGCCGGCAGTGCATGGTCGAGGTCGAGGGCCCACGTGGCCCGATGATGGTGGTGTCGTGCATGACCCCGATCGCCGACGGCCAGGTCGTGCGCACCGACACCCCGCAGGTCAAGCGGGCCCAGGAGGGCATGCTCGAGCTGCTGCTCGCCAACCATCCGCTCGACTGCCCGGTGTGCGACAAGGGCGGCGAGTGCCCGCTGCAGGACCAGGCGTTCAGCCACGGTCCCGGCGAGTCGCGATACGTCGAAGAGAAGCGCCACTACGAAAAGCCGATCCCCATCAGCGACCTGGTCTACCTCGACCGTGAACGTTGCATCCTCTGCGATCGCTGCACCCGTTTCGCCGACGAGGTGGCCGGCGACAAGCTGATCCACTTCATCAGCCGTGGCAACGACACCCAGGTCATGACCTTCCCGGACGAGCCCTTCGTCTCGTACTTCTCCGGCAACACGGTGCAGATCTGCCCGGTCGGTGCGTTGACCGCGAAGCCGTACCGGTTCAAGGCCCGACCGTGGGATCTCAGCCAGCACGAGTCGACGTGCACCACGTGTTCGGTCGGTTGCCGCACCGTGATCCAGTCGAGCCGTGACGAGTTGCTGCGCTACCAGGGCGTCGATTCCGATCCCGTCAACTGGGGTTGGCTGTGCGACCGTGGCCGATTCAACTTCGAGGCCGTGAATTCCGATCTCCGCCTCGCGGCCCCGATGGTCAAGTCGGATGGTGGTCTCGAAGCAGCGAGTTGGAACGCTGCGCTGCGCGCCGCCGCGACCCTGGTCACCGACGCGATCGCGAGCGGTGGTCCCGAGAGCATCGGGCTGCTCGGCGGAGCACGCGGCTCGAACGAGGATGCGTTCGCGTGGGCGCAACTCGCCGATTCGATCGGGATCACGCTTCGTGACGCTCAGCTCGGTGATGGCCTTCCGGCCGAGATCCTGGGCCTCGAGCGCGCCACGATCGACGATGCGGCGAACGCGGCGACCGTCATCCTGCTCGGCCCTGATCTCAAGGAGGAGTTGCCGGTCCTCTACCTGCGACTCCGTGACGCGGCCGAGAAGCGGCGATCGCGGATCATCGAGTTCTCCACCTTCGAGACCGGGATGTCGGCGTACGCCTGGAAGTCGGTGCGCTACGAGCCGGGTGCCCAGCAGGCGGCGGTGGCCAAGGCGCTGGCCGACGCCGACATCGCCGACCAGATCGGATCGGGCGACGTCGTGGTCGTCGTCGGCCGCCCGAATCTTGCCGAATCGAGCGAGGCGACGGTCGGCGCACTCCAGACGATTCTCGACGGATGCCCGGGCGCAAGGGTGCTGCCCGCCCTGCGTCGCGGCAACGTCGTCGGTGCGCTGTCGGTCGGTCTGGCGCCGAGCG
>JBGSII010000273.1:0-2855 GCA_041742555.1 Ilumatobacteraceae bacterium | reverse complement strand
CCGGGCGACGATGGTCCTCGGCGCAGCCGACCGGGGATTCGCCGTCCGCCAGGCCGAGGCGATGCCCGTGCCCGTCCTGGTGATCGAGACCCCATCGTCGCCGACACCCGACGCCGACGCCATCGTCGATCACTTCACCGACGCGACGCTCAGCCGCGTCGATGCGCGTGAGCCCGAGCGCGTCGCCGGGCTTGTGCAGTCGTGGTGGGTGAGTCGCTGACGATTCGGCCGGGACGCACGCGATGGCGGACGATGACGCATCGTCGCCCCGGGTCACCGAGAATGTGGCGGTGCGGATCGCCACCTGGAACGTCGAGCGCGTCAAGCCGAGGGGCTGGAAAATCGCACCGGCCCAGCGGCGCCGGATGGCGGAGGTCGATGCTGATATCTGGATCCTCACCGAGACCCACGTCGACCACGGGCCCGGCGACGGCTACAGCTCGATCCACACTCCACCGATCCCCGATCGCCGGCCCGCCGACGAGCGATGGGTCGCCATCTGGAGTCGCTACCCGATCGCCCCTATCGTCGAGACGCGTCCACGCGCCCGCGGGACCTTGGCGACCTTGATCGAGACGCCGATCGGTGAGCTCGTCGTCTACGGCTGTGTGATCGCATGGGCGAACGAACCAACGCTGGCCGATGGCACGAAAGCCGGGATGTGGCAGGCCCACACCGAAACCATCGAGCAGATCGACAATGACCTCGCCCAGATCCGCGACCGCCTTCCACGCATCCCGATCGTCCTCGCCGGCGACTTCAACCAGGACCGTGACGGGAGCGGGTGGTATGGCACCCACTCCGTCCGACAGCAACTCACCACCGTGCTCGACCGCCACGACCTGGCCTGCCCGACGGCGCTCGACGTGGTCGCCAGCGGGTTGCTTCGCAGCCACCACCTCGTCGACCACATCTGCATCACGTCCGCCCTGGCCAACCGTGCAGAGGTCCGCTGCTGGGAGAACACCGACGCCACGGGCACCCGCCTCAGCGACCACCCGACAGTCGCTCTCGACATCGCCTGAACACTGCGCACGATTGGTCATGCTGAGGTGAGTTCGTGGTGATGCCGTTGCTCGCTGGGAACCGAATCGAGAACGAGAACAAGGGCTCCGGGGCACCGCCCAAGGTCGAGGGCGGGACCTGGGTTTGACGCGCCCCGAGATCGGTGACTCCTGCTGCCGTAATTGGTCGTACGTCAGCCGGTAGAGCAACGACGCATCCGGGGGCCAGCACAGCGAACTTTGGAGCGCACTTGTCGAGTCGACAAGCGCGAAAATTCGGCTAGTCCGAATCGTCTTCGGGTTCAAGTCTCGGAACTCTCATCGCTGGCCATGCTTGCCTTGGCGACCACAGCCCTGCCCTGCCCAGCCGACACCGACCGACACACGAACCATCGCGTCGGACCTATGGTGCGCCTCGCATCACCGGGCAACTGCGTCGCCGCGGGCATCGTGTCGGCCACAATCGTGTTGCGCGGCTCATGGCCGACAACCACCTGGTCGGCGCACACGCCCGCCGCAAGTTCCGCCGAGGCCGGCACCCGAAGATCGTGCCCGCACCGGACCTGCTGCAGCGCGGCTTCTCCGCGTCGGCTCCCGATCAGCGCTGGGTTGCGGACATCTCCGAGTTCCGATGTTGGGACGGCAAGCTCTTCCTCGCCGGCATCCGCGACCTCCACGACCACCCCTGGTCGGCTGGTCGATGGGTGAACGCCGGACCACCGACTTGGTCATCGCCGCGCTCGTCATGGCGCTCGGACGCCGCCAACGCGGCCGTGACCTCGTTCACCACGGCAGCCAATACACCTCGCTCGAGTTCACCAACCGACTCCACGACTGGGGCCTCGTCTGCAGCTATGCCTCTGTCGGGGACTGCTTCGACAGCTCCGCCATGGAGGGCTACTGGGCCACGATGAAGACCGAAATCCGCCGCATCTGGGGACCTCCACGAATGCACCAGATCCGAGATGCGCACCATCATCTTCGACTAGATCGAGACCTTCTACAACCGCACCCGCCACCGAGCCAGCCTCAACCACCGCACCCCATCAGAGGTCTACGCCACCGCCGTGGCAGGCTGAGTACCAAGACCCCGTGTCCCGCTAGATCTGGTCAACTCCAACTCGCGGTCGACTTCGTGAAGCTGTGCATCGGCGTAGCCCTTTCTGGTGATCCCCTCGCCCAGAATGAACGAGCGCACGAATCACCACAGTGGCCATCGGTCGCGGTCCTGATGACCCGAGCGGCCGTCGAGGTAGACACGCTGGGCGCGGACGTGACCTCCACGGACGACGCCGTGGAGGTCACGTCGAGTCCTGAGCCCGGTCAGTCAGCAGGACTGCGTGACCACCCGTGAGTTGAGGTAGTAGTCGTTGCCGCCGTACCTCACCCACGCCCTCGTGAAGAACGAATAGTTGGTGTAGGCCCCGGTGCACAGGACCCGGGCGATTGCCCGGTTGGTGTAGTTCGGCCCTGACGCCGAGTTGGTCGCCACCCGGTTCCAGCGGCCGCCGTAGTACTGCCACAGCTCCGACTTCACGGCGTACGCCGCCGTGCTATTGGTCGACGAGGCCCCGTAGATCCACTTGCGACCGATGATGTCGCGGTGCACGTAGGGGGCTTCGGCTTTGAGGCCCGTCACCTGGGCGACCGAGACGCTCGCCGCTCCCGCAGGGGCGACGAATCCGACCATCAGCGTGATCGAAGCTGCGATGACGGTCGACACCTTGGCGATGAGCCCGATCCTCGATCGGGACGGCGCGGTCGTCGTGGTCTCGACGGTGGCTCCGGCGGGGATGGAATTGGTTGTGGGGATCATGGTTGCTCCTTGCGTTGGGTAGCGAGGGTTGCTCG
>JBGSII010000272.1:0-3092 GCA_041742555.1 Ilumatobacteraceae bacterium | reverse complement strand
GAACCTGGTGAACGCCCCGGCGCCGGTGCTGCCGACGACGACGAGGTCGGCCCGCTCCGCCTCCGCGAGCAGCGCTCTCGCCGGGCTCACCCGGACGGCTTCGATGTCGTGGTCGACACCACGATGACCGTCGAACACCGCCGCCGTGGCGGTCCGGAGTTGCTCGATGCACTCCGCTTCGATCTCCGTCATGTCGACGCCAGAGTCGGTCGCGCCGGCGGCGAAGTCGGCGAGGGGCTCCATCGAGTACGACGTCATGATCCGGACGGACGTTCCCCTCAGTTCCGCCTCCGACGCCGCCCATTCGATCGCTTTCTGCGACGACTCGGAGCCGTCGAATCCCACGACGATGCGGTGGTGAAGTGCTGATGGAGTCGCGGGCGTCGACGTCATGGTTCAACGGTCGCGCCGGTGCGGCCTTTCGCCAAGAGGCGAACGGCCCCGGACACGGTCAGTGACGTAGGCCCCTGATCAGCGACGTGAGGATCCGTCAGAGTGGAGTCGTGACGGATCCATCGGATGCAGATCGAACAGTGATCGTCGGTGTCGACGGCTCGGCGGGTTCGGCCGTCGCGTTGCAGTGGGCGGTCGATCATGCCGACCACCTCGGCGACATCGTGCCGGTGATGGCGTTCGTGGCCGGTCTCTACGCCGTCGGCTTCGGTTCGATCGAACCCGCCGACGAACGTGGCGGGCCGTACCACGATGACGCGATCTGGCGTCTGCGGGCGTTCCTGGTGGAGCATGCCCCACCGCTCGTCGACGTCGGGCGAGTGATCGAGGGACGTTCCGGTGCAGCGCTGCTCGAGGCGGCCGCCGGGTCGGAGCTGCTCGTGGTGGGGAGCAGAGGGCTGAGTTCGCGGATCGACCTTTCGCTCGGGTCCGTCGGCGCGTACTGCGCACGGCACTCCACGGTGCCGGTCGCGTTGATCCCGCCTGAGGTTCCGCCCCTCCACGACGGGCTCGACGTCGTCGTCGGCTTCGACGGTTCGCCGCACGCCGTCAGCGCGCTGCAGTGGGCGCTCGGACATGTCCGCCGGTCCGCGCGGGTGACCGTCGTTCGGGCGTACTCGAGCGAGGCGGTCGTCGGCGATCCGTTGTCGCCGTCGCCCGAGGAGTCCGAGGCAGTCGTGCGGCGCGAACTCGAGGCCGAGGTCCAGGCCGTCCTGACCGACTTCGCGACGCATCCGGAGATCGAGATGCTCATCGTACCGGGTGACCCGCGGGCCGCGTTGCGCGCAGCGGCCGTCGACGCCGACCTCCTCGTGATCGGCTCGCGCGGGCTCGGCGCACTGGATCAACTGCTGATCGGGTCGGTGGCCGTCGCGCTCGCCCATCACCCGACAATCCCGACGATCGTCGTTCCGCACGCCGGACACGACGACTTCTGACGACCCGGTCAGGCGGTGGAGCAGGCCGGCCGCGTTCGCCTGACGGGTCCGACCCACCCTGCGATGAGCGAACCGGCCGCATACGGCCCCTCTCGCTCATCGCAACGGGCGTGCGGTGGGTGCTCAGCTGATGGCCGCGGCGATGTGGTCGATGACGGAGGGGGGTTCGGTCTTGGGGATACCGACGATCACCAGGTCGACGCCGGCGGCTTCCATCGCGGCCACGTCGGCGCGGAGCTCGTCGTCGTCGCCGGTGTAGCGAGCCAGCGTGCTGCAGGTGATCTCCGCCGGATCACGCCCGATGGCTTCGCACGACTCGTGCAGGACGGTGCGGCACTCGACGAACTCGGCCAGGTCCTGGCCTCCGAAGTTCCAGTGCGTCGCGTACCGGGCGGCGAGCGGGAGGGTGCGGCGCTTGCCGCGCCCGCCGATGCAGATCGGCAGCGGGCGCTGTACCGGCTTCGGGTTGTTCATCGCATCGGTGAGCACGTAGTACTCCCCGTGGAAGGTCGTGCGCTCGTTCCTCAGGAGTGAGTCGAGGACCGCCATGCCCTCCTCGAAGCGGTCGAACCGCTCGCGCATCGAACCCAGCTCGATCCCGAACGCGTCGCACTCCTCTTCGTTCCAGCCCGCGCCGATGCCCAGTTCCAACCGCCCGCCCGAGGTGATGTCGAGCGTCGACGCCATGTTCGCGAGCACGCCGGGGTGGCGGTACACCATCCCGGAGACGAGGACGCCACCGCGCAACCGCGTGGTCTCGTGGAGCAGAGCGGTCAGGCTGATCCAGCCCTCCATGCAGTCCTCGGTCGAGTCGCCGAAGAGTGGATACAGATGATCGAAGGTCCACCCCGACTCGAACACGTCATACACGTCGGCGCGTTGCCACACCTCGCGCATCCACTCCCAGGTCGTGCGTTGCGGCGAGGTCGAGAAGGCGAAGCGCATGTCCCCAAGCCTCGCAGACCACATCACGGAAATCTTCCGCCTGCGTCAGTGCCGCCGCAGCGATGAGCGAAGGGACCGCATATGGTACGTCTCGCTCATCGCAGGCGTCAGTGCCGCCGCATCGATGAGCGAAGGGACCGCATATGGTACGTCTCGCTCATCGCAGGCGGGTCAGCCCATGGGTTCGCTCGTCGCCGCCAGGTCGCGGTACGACTCCAGCAATTGACGCTTCTGGACCTTGGCCGACATGTTGCGGGGGAGCGGTTCGTCGCGCACGACGAGGTAGCGCGGCAGCTTGAAGTCGGCGAGCGTGCCCGCGCACGCGGCAAGCACCGCTGACGGCGTGACGAGGTCGGGATCGCCGACGGCGATCACGGCGGGCGTCTCGCCCCACCGTTCGTCGGGCACGCCGATCACGGCCACCTCGATGATCCCCGGCAGGTGAGCGAGCAGCCGCTCGATCTCCGCTGGGTACACGTTCAGGCCGCCGGAGATGAGCATGTCCTTCACGCGGTCCACGACATACAGGTAGCCCTCGTCGTCGAGCTTGCCGATGTCTCCCGTGTGCAGCCAGCCGTTGCGGAGCGCCGCCGCGCTCTCGGCCGGTCGGTTCCAGTAGCCGACCATGATCTGGGGTCCACCCACGAGAATCTCGCCGACCTCGCCGGCCGGCACGGGATGATCGTGCTCGTCGGCGACCATGATCGCCCCGTGCATCACCGCCAGCCCGGCCGAGCCGAGCTTGCGGAGGGCGTC
>JBGSII010000271.1:0-5102 GCA_041742555.1 Ilumatobacteraceae bacterium | reverse complement strand
CAACCAGGCGATCGTTCGCCCCGCCGCGGCGACGTCGGCCATCAACTCGTCGGCGGTGCGCCAGCCGCCGGTCGTCGCGGCGGCGTCTTGATCTTCCAACCGGAGCACGTCACCGGCGCGATCCGTTGCGAGGTGCAGCGCAACACGAGCTCGCAGCAACGTGTCGTACGACCGATCGAGGTCGATCAGGTCTTCGGCGATCAGGTTCAGACCCGCCTCCTGCGCCCACCACAACGACTGCACATCGCGCAGGCCGCCGTGGCCGTCCTTCAGGTCGGGTTCGAGCAGGTACGCGACGTCGCCGGCCGACTCCTCTCGTACGCGAACCCGGGTGCGCAACTCCGCGAGGTGCCGGACGCTGTGCTTGCGCCACGACGCGAGGCCCTCGGCGATCACCTCGGCGGTCAGCTCGTCGTCACCGGCGAGCGGACGCGCCGAGACGAGGGCCGTGGCCGAGTCGAGGTCGGTTCTCGCCAGTTCGAGTTGCTCGTCGAGTCGACGGACGGAGTGACCGAGCTTGACGCCGGCATCCCAGAGCGGATACCAGATCGCGCTGGCGATCGGCTCGATCTCCTTGCGCACCTTCTTCGGTCTCACGTCATGGACCAGCAGCAGGTCGAGGTCACTCTGTGGGGCCAGCTCACCGCGTCCGTACCCACCGATCGCGAGGAGGGCGACCCGACCCGACGGCCGCTCGGTCCGAGCGATCGCCTCGTCGAAGATCGAGATCACCCATTCGTCGGTGGCCTCTGCCAGGGCTCGGCACCACGCACGACCCGGCCGTGGGACCGCACCGGAGACCTGCTCCAGGTGTTCGACTCGAACCGGAGACGTCACAGGACGCCGTCCGCGGCCGGGGGGTGTTGCTCCGTGACGAGCGCGTTCGCCAACGTGGCGGCGACGGATGGGAGGTGAATCTCGATGGTGATGATTGGGAAATCATAGGTGGCGGTGCCGCGCCGAGCCCCGACGTTCGCCGGGCCGAGGACGCCGATGACCAGCAGGTGGGCAGTGCCTCTCCTACGCTGGGCCGCCGTGATGAGGTCCCCGCGCCGCCGATCGACCGTTGCCCTGGCAGTTGCGGCGGTGGCTGCTGTCGCGCTCGCGAGCTGTACGAGCGGTGACGAGGTCCAGGTGGACGACACCGTGGCAGACACGACCACGACGACGGTCGCTGCCCGAGCGACCGGCGATGGACGACTCGTGATCGGCGCCCTGCTGCCCCTGTCCGACACGCTGCTCGGCGAGCCGATGGTCGCGGCCGTTCAGGCCGCCGTCGAACGGATCAATGATGCGGGCGGGGTACTCGACGAGCGCGTCCAGGTGGTCTTCGCTGACGAGGGCAGCAGCACCGCAACGGCGACCGCGTCGATTCAGACGCTGCTCGGCCGTGACGTCGACGCGATCGTCGGGCCTGCCTCGTCATTGACCGCGCTCAGCACGCTCGACGACATCGTCAGCGCCGGCAAGGTGGTGTGTTCGCCGACCGCGAGCGCGCTCGCCCTCGACGACTTCCCCGACGAGGGTCTGTTCTTTCGTACGGTACCGAGCGACTCGCTCCAGGCTCGCGCCATCGCCACCGCGGTCGACCAGACCGGGGCCCAGCGAGTCGCGATCGTCAACGTCGATGACGCCTACGGGCGTCCGTTCGCCGACGAGGTCGAGGCATCGTTGGCGAGCAGAGCAGCCGGCTTCGCCGACCGGATCGCGTTCACTGCCGACGACGACGACTTGTCGGACGAGGCCGCAGCGCTCGCCCGGTCCGACACCCAGGTGCTCGTGTTGCTCGCCGACGGAGACGACGGAACAAGGTTTCTGGAGGCGCTCGACGACATCGACACCAGCGGACTGGCCACGATCGTCGTGAACGACGCACTCCGCAACCCGACGGCGCCGCAGCGCATCCAGGCACTCGATCCGGAACTGCGAAGCAAGATCGTCGGGTTCGCTCCCCAGGCCGAATCGGGTGACGCCGACGCGCCCTTCGACCCGCCCGGGCTGTTCGCCGCGAACGCCTACGACTGTGTGAACCTGATCGCTCTCGCCGCCGTCCGATCCGGCTCTGATGCCCCGCCCGACATCGCCGGTCAGATCGCTCAGGTCACCGTCTCCGGATCGGTCTGCTCGACGTTCGCCCAGTGCGTCGACACCGCCGAGGCCGGTCTGGAGATCGACTACAACGGGCCATCGGGCGTCACCGACCTGCTGGTGCGCACCGGTGATCCTGCCCGTGCGGTGTTCGACCGCTTCCGATTCGACGAATCAGGACGAGATGTGCTCGAGGGAACTGCCGTGATCGGCTGAACCCCGGAGCGTCGGCTCCGTCAGAGGATGTTCTCGATGAAATCGAGATAGCCGACGTAGAACGCCCCGAACTCGCCGTAGAGCGCCGAGCCCGTGTCGAATCGCATCGTGTACACGACATCTTTGAGCACGTCGGGGCTCACGGCGAAGAGCGTGACACCCCATTCGAAATCGTCGAGGCCGGTCGAGCCCGTGACGAGTTGGGCGACACGACCCGCGAAGGTCCGCCCGCTCTTGCCGTGCTCCATCATCATCTCGTTGCGCTGCTCGTACGGCGTCGCGAACCAGTTCGCATGGCCCTCGCGCTTCTTGCTCATCGGGTAGAAGCAGAACGCGTTCATTCCCTCGGGCGGGATCACGGGATGGAGCCGCGCCTGGAGCATGTGCTCGGGCATGCCCTTGGCGTACTCGCTGACCTCGGTGATCGAGACGTAGCTGTCGACGACGTCGATGCCCGCGCTCTGCAGCGCCGACTGCAGGGTTCGCAGCGTGCGCCAATCGGCGGCCAACGCCATGAAGGCGATGTCGGCCTTGTGACCGAGCATGGCTGCGGTGATGACCTGGCAGTCGTCGGCCTCGGCAGCCTTGACCGCGGCGACGACAGCCTCGCGATCGAGCGAGGGCGTCGGCTTGCCGAACAGGTGGACGACGGTCAGACCAGCTTCCATACGCATGAGCCCAGGCTACGGCCACGCGAAAGGGGTCAGACCCCAGGTGAAACGCCAAAGGCGTTGCAGCTGGGGTCTGACCCCTGGCGTGCAGCGATCGCGTCGGAGCGAGGAGCTGTCCCCGTCCCGGCGCTCGACCGGTACCGATTGCAGCAGGGGTCAGACCCCTGGTGAAATCGGTCAGAAGTCCATGTCGCCGCCGCCCATGGGCATGGCGGCGGCCTTCTCCGGCTTGTCGACGATGACGACCTCGGTCGTGAGGAACAGCGCGGCGATCGATCCGGCGTTCTGCAACGCAGAGCGGGTCACCTTCGCGGCGTCGATGACGCCGATCTTGACCAGATCCTCGTAGGTGTCGGTCGCGGCGTTGTAGCCCTCGTTGCCCGACATCTCGAGCACCTTGGCGATCACGACACCACCGTTGACACCGGCGTTCTCGGCGATCTGCTTGATCGGGCCGACCAGCGACGTGGCCACCAGACGAGCGCCGGTCGCCTCGTCGCCTTCCAGACCGTCGGCAACCTTCGTGACCGCCTCGACGGCGCGCAGCAGCGTGACGCCGCCACCAGCGACGACGCCCTCTTCGATCGCCGCCTTGGTGGTCGAGACCGCGTCCTCGATGCGATGCTTCTTCTCCTTGAGCTCGACCTCGGTCGCGGCGCCAACCTTGAGCACGGCGACGCCGCCGGTGAGCTTGGCGAGACGCTCCTGGAGCTTTTCGCGGTCGTAGTCGGAATCGGTGTTCTCGATCTCGGCCTTGATCTGGTTGATACGACCCTTGATGTCGTCCTCGGCGCCGGCGCCGTCGACGATCGTGGTCTCGTCCTTGGTGATCACCACGCGCTTGGCCTCGCCGAGCAGATCGAGCGTGACGTTCTCGAGCTTGAGCCCGACGTCCTCGCTGATGACCTGCGCGCCGGTGAGCGTCGCCATGTCCTGCAGCATCGCCTTGCGGCGCTCGCCGAAGCCAGGGGCCTTGACGGCCGCCGACTTGAACGTGCCACGGATCTTGTTGACGACGAGTGTGGCGAGCGCCTCACCGTCGACGTCCTCGGCCACGACGACCAGCGGCCGGCCGGTCTGCATGATCTTCTCGAGAACCGGGACGAGGTCGCGGATGGTCGAGATCTTCGACGACACGAACAGCAGGTACGGGTCGTCGAACGACGCTTCCATGCGCTCGGTGTCGGTGACCATGTACGGCGACAGGTAGCCCTTGTCGAAGCGCATGCCCTCGACGAGGTCCATCTCCATCCCGAAGGTCTGGCCTTCTTCGACGGTGATCACGCCGTCCTTGCCGACCTTGTCGATCGCCTGGGCGATCATGTCGCCGATCTCCTGATCGGCCGACGAGATCGCTGCGACCTGTGAGATCTGCTGGGTGGAGTCGACCTCGATCGAGCTCGCCTTGATCGACTCGACGGCAGCGGCAACGCCGGCCTCGATGCCGCGCTTCAGGCCCATCGGGTTGGCGCCGGCAGCGAGGTTGCGAAGACCCTCACGCACCATCGTCCACGCGAGCACCGTGGCGGTCGTCGTGCCGTCACCGGCGACGTCGTCGGTCTTCTTGGCGACCTCCTTGACCAGGGAGGCGCCGATGTTCTCGTAGGGGTCGTCGAGCTCGATCTCCTTGGCGATGGAGACACCGTCGTTGGTGATGGTCGGGGCGCCCCACTTCTTGGCGAGCACCACGTTGCGGCCCTTGGGCCCGAGGGTGACGCGCACGGCGTCGGCGAGCTGGTTCATGCCCGACTCGAGCTTGCGGCGGGCCTCCTCGTCGAACTGGATGATCTTGGCCATGAATCCTCCGTTGGATGTCACTCGTCGTCGGTCCCCGGCCCCGGTCCCGGTCCGCAGGGTGGACTGCGGGACTTGGCACTCGCGGCCGGAGAGTGCCAGACAGTCTTAGCACTCATCCGGCCCGAGTGCTAACAGCCCCCGGGTCGCCGGCCGGGAGCGCCTTGAGGACCGATCGCGTCGCCGGTACCGTGCGTTCCGTCTTGACCGACCGGTCAAGAGGAGCTCACGGGGGGCGGTCGTTGGCCGACATCGTGGTGATCGGGGCGGGGGTCGCCGGGCTGGGCACAGCGCTGTGCGCGTCGCGGTCCGGCCACCGCGTCGTCCTGGTCG
>JBGSII010000270.1:0-2756 GCA_041742555.1 Ilumatobacteraceae bacterium | reverse complement strand
CGTGAAGTGGCCGACGTGGAGCCAGGCGGCGATCGCCGCGACCATCGCCGGTCTCGTCGCGCTCGTCCTTCGGCGGTCACGGCCGACGCGCATCGGTGACGTCGTCGGTCCGGCGGCGCTCGAGTTCGCCATCGTCGCGTCGCTCTACTCGGTCTGGCGGATGGCGAAGAACCTGCCGCTCACGCAGGCCGACGGTGCGATCGACCGCGCGTACGACATCGTGGCGGTACAGGAGTTCCTGCAGCTACCGAGCGAACTCTCCGTGCAGAACGTCGTGCTCGATCACGACTGGCTGGCCTGGTTCTCTGCGTACTACTACGCGGTCGCCCACGTGCCGGGCATCGTGATCTTCCTGGTCTGGTTGTACGCGCGTCATCGCGAGGTCTACCCACACTGGCGCAACGCGCTCGCGATCCTCACGGCGTTCTGCTTGTTCATCCGGTTCGTCAAGGTGGCACCCCCTCGTTATCTCACCGAGCTCGGCTACGTCGACGTGTCGGTGATCTACGGCATCGACGTGTACGGCGAGGCGGGAACCGGCGTGTCGTCGCAGTTCGCCGCGATGCCGTCGTTGCACGTCGCGTGGGCGGCGGTCGTCGCGTTCGGAGCGCTCGCCGCCAGCACCAGCCGCTGGCGCTGGATCGGAATGGTGCACCTCGTGATGACGATGTTGGTGATCGCCGCAACCGGTCACCACTGGTGGCTCGACGGGATCGTGGCGCTCGGGCTGTTGTGGATCTCGCTGCAACTCGACACGCAGGGTCGCCGGGCCGTTACCGCCATGCGGTCGACCCGCACCGTCGTCGAGCGAGCGAGCGAGGCTCCCGTGCTCGGCGGTCTCGAGCCAGCGATGGTGAAGCGAGACGTGATGTGACCGCCCACCCGGATGTGCTCGCCGACCTCGATCGGCTCGGACTCACCTATGAGGTGATGGACTGCGATCCCGCGCTCGCCGACACGGCGCAGTTCTGTGAGGCGTACGGAATCGCGCCCGAGGAGTCGGCGAACGCGATCCTCGTCGCGTCGAAGAAGCCGGAGGGCCACCACGCCGTGTGCGTCGCGCTGGCACACACCCGAGTCGACGTGAACGGCACCGTTCGGCGCAAGCTCGGAGTCCGCAAGTTGAGCTTCGCCCCCGCCGAACTCACCCGCGAGCTGACCGGTCAGGAGATCGGCGGAGTGACGATCTTCGGCCTCCCGGAGGGCCTTGCGGTCTGGCTCGACGCCCGAGTTCTCGGATGTGACCGCATCATCGTCGGGGCGGGTTCCCGTTCGGCGAAGATCAGCCTGGATCCTGCGCAGCTCGTCGGTCTCGAGGGCTACGAGTTCGTCGACGACCTGGCCATCGAGTCGGCCATCGGGTCGGGAATCGAGGCTGCGGACCCGGTCGAACCAGCCTGATCGGGTGGTCAGGAGCGCCGTCTCGCGGCGTTCCTCGTGGCTGCTTTCGTGGCTGCTTTCGTGGCGATCTCGTCGAGGCGGGCCCGGACCAGCTTGCGCACCAGTGCCTTCGGGAGGGGTCGATCGACGGGGAACTGCAGCGTGCCCGTCGAAGCCATCGTGCACCAGGCCGGGATTCCGCTGACCTGCGCCACGATGTTGCCGCTGTGTGGGAAGTAGGAACAGTGACGCTTGAACCCGTCGAAGCCGGCGATCGCGACGCCGTCGACCTTGAAGCACGGCATGTTGTAGCTGATGCACTCCTCGGCGTCGGGGAGGAGGTCGCGCAGCGTTGCCCGCAAGGCCGTCAATGTGTCGCGCTGGGGCTGCGGCAGGGTCGCCAGGTGGACACTGACCGGGTCCTCGGGGCCGCTCATGTGGCAGTTCTACTCGGCGGCAGCTCGGTGGCGCCTGTCGGGACGTCGACCATCAGGCGGCGGTCCTGACGGTCGGAGCCGTCGCGGAGTGGGGTCGACTTCGTTGGTGGAGGCTGCCGTCGGGGAGCGTCACGGTGAGTTCCCTCGTCGTCGGGTCGAGCTCGAGACACCACCCGCCTTCGTGGGCGAGGTGGTGATGGCGGCTGCAGGCGGGGATGAGCCGATCGAGGTTGGTTTCGCCGTGATGGGCGTCCCATTCGTCGAGGTGGTGGATCTCGCACCGATCGAACGGCACGTCGCAGTCGCCGATGCCGCACGTGCGGTACATGGCACGAAGCGCTCGTCGTTGGTCGTCGGTGGCGAGTCGGCGGCTGCGGCCGACGTCCAACGCGACGCCGTCGCCGTCGAGCACGACCGGGATGATGTGGGCATCGCATGCGAGCCGCCGCAACGTTGCCACAGAGACGTCGGTGCCATCATGGAGTTCGCATACCGAGTCAGTCCGCAGGCCGTCGGTGAGGGTGTCCAGGTCGACGAGTGCGAGCAGCTCGACCCGGCCCGGGCGTTTCGACCGATTGGCGGAGGTGGCGAGTTCGACGAGTGCTCGGGCGGCGAGTTGTCCACGGTCGGTGAGGTCGTCGGGAGCCTGTTGCTTGACGAGCCCGGCGACTTCGGCGTCGATGGCCCGGAACAGCCGAGCACCGGTCTCGGGGTCGAACTCGCCGCGCAGCCAGTACATGCCGGTGTCGTCGTTGATGCCCTTGGCCAACGTCATCGCGGCGCGTTGGCGCACTGCTCGCTCGACACCACGGTCGGCGGCGAGCTGATCGGCGAGACGCCCGATGAATCGGCGGAACTGTTCCGGGGACGATGCCGCAGCGGCGCGCGCGAGGTCGTCATCGAGTGACAGCAGCGTCGTGCGGTCGGCGTCGTCGAGGC
>JBGSII010000269.1:0-12509 GCA_041742555.1 Ilumatobacteraceae bacterium | reverse complement strand
CGTCCCCATCCTCGTGCCCGGCGTCGGCGCACAGGGCGGCGACGCTGCCTCGGTTGTCGAACAGGGCGCCGACGCTGCGGGACGTGGCCTGATCGTCAGCTCGTCACGAGCGATCCTCTACGCGAGCGGCGGCTCGGACTTCGCTGACGCCGCTCGGGCCGAAGCCGAGCGCACGGCGGCCTCCCTCCGGCTCCCCATCTGATCGCGCCGACCACAACCCCCCGTTTGCGCGCAACTTTGGATGACCCGTCCCATCCAGAATGCAACGCAAACGTGGTTTAGGGGATGCGCAGCGGCGGGATCAGGCGGTGAGGCTGGTCACCTTCACGATGCCCGGAGCGGCACGGAGCGCTTCGAGCACCTCGGCCGGAACCGGCTCGCTCGGAGCGATCAGCATGACGGCAGTGTCCGAGCCGGTGACGCGACTGACGTCCATGTCGGAGATGTTGACTCCCGCATTGCCGAGCATCGTTCCGACGGTGCCGATGACACCCGGGCGATCGTCGTTCTGGATCACGACCATGTAGTCGACGGGTGGCACCTCGAAGGGCGTGTCGTCGATGTTGACGATGCGCTGCGCGGCCTTCGGCCCAGCGAGCGTGCCCGAGATCGAGTGACCGCCGCCACGCAGCGACAACAGGTTGACGAAATCGGCCGAGGTCGCCGAGCAGACGTCGCGAACTTCGACGCCGTGTTGCTTCGCCAGCTGAGGCGCATTGACATAGGTGACGGGCTCATCGGAGATCGCCCCGAAGAAGCCCTTGAGCACGGCGAGTTCGAGGATGCGCGTGTCGTAGCCCGCGATCTCTCCCTCACAGCAGATCTCCAACTCCGCCGGCAATCCACCGACGAGCGACACGAACAGGCTGCCGAGACGCTCCGCGAGTGGCAGATACGGTCGGATCGTCTCGCTCGCCTCGGCGGCGTTGACGTTCACGGCGAACGGGACAAACTCGCCGGCGAGCGCGAGTTGCACCATCGACGCGATCGTGTCGCCGGCCTTGTCCTGTGCCTCACGGGTACTCGCACCGAGGTGCGGGGTGACGATGACCGAGTCGATCTCGAACAGCGGCGACGCGGTCATCGGCTCGGTCGAGAACACGTCGAGCGCCGCTCCGGCGATGATGCCCTCGCGCAGGCATTCGGCCAGGTCGGCTTCGTCGACGATGCCACCACGGGCGACATTGACGACCCGCAGGCTCGGCTTCGCCTTGAGCAACAGATCCCGGTTGATCAGCCCAACCGTCTCGGGCGTCTTCGGGAGGTGCACCGTGAGGAAGTCGGACTCGGCGACCACTTGATCGAGCGCCATCAACTCGACGCCCATCTTCTTCGCGCGGTCCTCCGACACGAACGGGTCGTAGGCGATCAGGCGCACCCCGAACCCCTTCGCACGGTCCGCGACGAGCTTGCCGATGCGACCCAGCCCGACGATGCCGAGCGTCTTGTCGGCCAGTTCGACGCCTTCCCAGCGGCTCCGCTCCCACCGGCCCTGCACCAGGGCGGCGTGTGCCTGGGGTACGTTGCGCGCCGAGGCCATCAGGAGTGCCATCGTGTGTTCGGCGGCCGACACGATGTTGCTCTGAGGGGCATTGACCACCATCACGCCGCGAGTGGTCGCGGAGTCGACGTCGACGTTGTCGAGACCGATCCCGGCGCGACCGACGACCATCAGGTCGCTCCCCGCCGCGAGTACGGCGTCGGTGACGTCGGTCGCCGAGCGGATGATCAGGGCGTGCGCCCCCGGCACGGCGTCGAGCAGTGCTTCAGCGGAGAGCCCGAGCTGCACGTCGACGTCGTGGCCGGCGGCGCGAAGGCGGTCGAGGCCTCCTTCGGCAATCTCTTCGGTGACCAGAATGCGAGCCATAGGCCCTCTGCTTATCTGGCCCGGCAGCCGACTTCCACGGAGTTTGACGAACCGTTCACCGCCACCCGGTACGTTCTGCTCGATGACGCCGACCGAGATCCCTGACGAGATCGAGCGTTGGTTCCTCCTGCGAGGCGTTCCGCACCTGGTCGAGAACGACGCCAACGCGTCGATTCGAGACGCCTGGACCCGCGCCCTTCCCATCCTGGTGACCGCGTACCTCGTGCTCGGGCTCAACGCCCTGGATCTCCGGAACTGGTCCTTGGCCCAGAACCTCGCCGCAGCGGGGGCGGTGATCACGATGCTCGGCGCCGCGTGGGTGCTGTCGAACCGCCTGCGCGGCCAGGCGGCGTTCGCCCGACCGACCAGTATCGATGCTCCCGAGCTGCTGTTGTTCGTGTTCGGGCCGGCGATTCCCGTGCTCGTGTTCGGGCAGGTCCGCGACGCGATCGAGGGTGTCCTGCTGGCGTTGGCACTCCTCGTGCTGATCTATCTCTGGTCGTCCTACGGCGTCGGAGCCCTGTTGCGCTGGGGCGCCCGCCGATCGAGCGGCCAGCTCACCGGTCTCGGCCCGCTGGTGGCCAAGGCGTTGCCGCTGCTGCTGGTGTTCAACACGTTCCTGTTCGTCAACGCCGAGGTCTGGGAGGTGGCGGGCACGCTCGACGGCGCCGCCTACGTGGTGGTCGTCATGACCTTCTTCTCCCTCGGCGCGGTGTTCGCGATCAGCCGTGTTCCGGGCTTCATCCGCGACGAGAACCGGTTCGAGTCGTGGAGCGACGTCGGGAGCTACCTGGGGGGCACGCCGGCCGAATCGGTCGAACTGCCGGCCTCGGGCGCAACGCTCGATCCACTGAGACCGCGCCAGCGGTTCAACATCGGCCTGATCGGGTTGTTCGGCCAGGCATTGCAGATCACGCTGGTCGTCGCAGCGCTCACCGGATTCTTCGTGTTCTTCGGGTTCATGGCGATCACCGAGGCGACGATCGTCAACTGGACGGGCCTCGAGTCCGTGCGGATCATCGCGGAGACCGGATTCGGTGACCGGACGCTGGTACTCACCGAGCCGCTGATCCGAGTGTCGGTGTTCCTCGGCGCGTTCTCCGGCATGTACTTCACCGTCGTGCTCACCACCGACGAGACCTACCGAACCGAGTTCTCGAGCGACGTCGGCCCCGAGATCCGCCAGATCCTCGCCGTGCGGACCGCGTACCACGTGGCCAAGGGCACCCACGACGTGTCCGGTCCCCGGATGGACACGGCGGCACCGTGACGGGCTCGTCGATCACCGTCCGCGAGATCTCGACACGGCCCGAGTTGCTCGCACACGACGCCCTGATGCAGGCCGTCTGGGGGATGTCGGTGCCGCTGGTCACCGTCGAGCTCCTCACGGCGCTCTCGCATTCGGGTGGCTACGTCGCGGCGGCGTTCGATGGCGACCAGATGGTCGGTGCATCGGTGGGCTTTCTCGCGGACCATCACGGCCGATCCGCGCTCCACAGCCACATCACCGGCGTCGTCAACTCGATGCGCCACGCCGGAGTCGGCAGGGCCATCAAGCTCCACCAGCGGACGTGGGCCATCGAACGTGGCCTCGACCGGATCACCTGGACGTTCGACCCGTTGGTTCGTCGCAATGCCTGGTTCAACATCGCGATCCTCGGCGCGGACGTCGACGCGTACCTCCCATCGTTCTACGGAGAGATGACCGATGCGATCAATGCCGGCGACGATTCCGACCGGCTGCTGATGTCGTGGGACATGAGCACCGCAGTCCCGGACACCCCGCGCGACGGGAGCGACCTGTCGAACCCAGAACTCGTCCCGACGCCGTTGGACATCGTCGAGCTCCGTCGCTGCAACCCATCGGCCGTAGCGACGTGGCGAGGTGAGACCCGGCGGGCCCTGACGTCGGCGTTCGACTCGGGCCGTCGAGTCCTGGGATTCACGCGCGACGGCGAGTACGTGATCGGATCACGGTCATGACCTGGACGATCGCCAACGTCGAACTGCGCCGGATCGCGATGCCGTTGGTGTCGCCGTTTCGTACCAGCTTCGGGAGCCAGACCGAGCGCGACATCCTGCTGGTTCGCGTCGACCTCGCGGACGCGTCCGGAGGCTCGGCCGACACGATCGAGGGATGGGGCGAGTGCGTTGCACTCTCCGAACCCAGCTACTCGCCCGAGTACGTCGACGGCGCCCAACACGTCATCGTCCACCACCTGCTGCCGCGGTTGATGGCGGCTGGTCCGCTCACGGCTGCGGACGTCGCACCGGCACTGGCGAAGCTCCACGGGCATCCGATGGCGAAAGCAGCGCTCGAGATGGCGGTCCTCGATGCCCAACTCCGTGCGACCGGGACGTCGTTCGCATCGTTTCTCGGAGCCGAGCGCAGCCGGATCCCGAGCGGCGTGAGCGTCGGCATCCACGACACGACCGACGAGTTGCTCGCTGCGGTGCAGGGCTACGTCGACGACGGCTACGTCCGCATCAAACTGAAGATCGAACCGGGGTCCGACATCGAGCAGGTCGCCGCCGTGCGGGAGCTGATCGGCCCCGACATCCCGTTCCAGGTCGACGCGAACACCGCCTACCGGCGTACCGACGGTGCACATCTCGCCCTCCTCGACGAGTTCGACCTGCTGTTGATCGAACAACCACTGCCGGAGCACGACATCATCGGCCATGCCCGTCTCGCTGCCGAGATCGACACGCCGATCTGCCTCGACGAGTCGCTGGTGTCGGCGGCAGGTACCGCCGACGCCATCGAACTCGGCGCCTGCGAGATCGCCAACATCAAGCCCGGCCGCGTCGGTGGCTATCTCGAAGCGGTCCGGATCCACGACCTGTGCCTCGCGACGGGCATCCCGGTGTGGTGTGGCGGGATGCTGGAAACCGGGATCGGGCGGGCTGCGAACGCCGCGCTCGCCGCGCTACCCGGGTTCAGCCTGCCGGGCGACATCAGCGCGTCGAGCCGCTTCTACGCGCGCGACATCGTCACCGACCCGATCACCATCACCGACGGTCACGTGGCCGTGCCCACGACGCCGGGCCTCGGATTCGAACTCGATCGATCATTCCTCGAGTCGGTCACGACCAGTGTCATCACCCCGTTCGGCTCGTGAGACGCGCTCCGACATGAGAGGATTCTCATGTTCGGCTCATCCCCTGTTCACTTGAGACCCGATGATCTCCCCATGAAACTCAACCTCTCACGAGACACCATCGGTGCTGCCGCCGCGGTCGGAGCCGGCCTCGCCGTCCTGGTCGCCGGCATCGCACTCGCTTCCGGGCCAGGCGATCGGGTCCCCGACCTCGAGCCCATCTCGATCACGGTGCCCTCCACGACGACGCCGCGATCCGACGACGACGATTCGACCTCGTCGACGACCACCTCGTCGACGACCATCCCGTCGACAACGACCCCGCCGACAACGACCCCGACAACAACCCCGACAACAACCCCGCCGACGGTTCCGCCGCTCGGTGACAACCCTGCATCGCCGACGACCGCCGTACCCCAGGTGACTGCAGCGCCCCAGCCGATCGCGCCCACGCCTGCGGATGTCGATGACGACGACGGCAACGACGACCGTGATGACGACGACCGCGGCAGCGACGACGACTGACCGGTGACGGAGCCACGCCGCCTCAGCGCCCGCATCCGCATCGTCGCTCTGACGATGCTGGTCGTCGCCTCCGCACTGGCAGCGACGCTCTTGCTCCTGTGGAGAGTCCTCAACGCTGAGGAAGCCCGTTCCGTCGACCGCGCCCTCGAACAGGAGGCGCTGGAACTCAACGAGTCGGTCCGCACGACAGAGCTGCTCGACGGGGAGGCGGCCATCGCGTTCGCCCGACGGGTCCTCGTCGATTATCTCGAGACGAACGTGCCGACCCGGAACGAGAGCTTGCTCGCAGTGCAGGACGGTGTGCCGTTTCTCCAGTCCAGCGATCCTCCGGGCGACGTGAGTTCGTTCGTGGAGACCTTCGGCGGGGTGACGGAGCCGGCGTTCTTCGACCTCGACACCGACGCCGGACCTGCTCGGCTGCTGGCACAGCCGATCGTCGAAGGTGACCGTCAGGTCGGGCTGCTGGCGATCACCGAGTTCACCGCCGAGCGCACGGGGCAGATCGAGCTCACCATCCGCAACACCCTCCTCGTCACCGCCGCGGCACTCCTCGTGGCGTTGGCGCTGGCGTGGGTCGTGGCGGGCCGAATACTCCGTCCGATCGGCTTGCTCGCCGAGACCGCCCGCGAGATCACCGAGCACGACCTCACTCGTCGGCTCCCCGTCCAGGGAGCCGACGAGATCGCGTCGCTCATCTCGAGCTTCAACGCCATGGTGGACCGACTGGACACGGCGCTCGCGAGCCAGCGCGAGTTCCTCGACGATGCCGGCCACGAGCTCCGCACCCCGATCACGATCATGCGCGGGCATCTCGAGCTCGCTGGGGACGACCCCGCTCGCCTGGCCGAATGTCGTCCCGTCGTGGTCGGCGAGCTGGACCGTATGGCGCGAATCGTGGACGACATGCTGTTGCTGGCACGAGCCGAACAGGTGGACTTTCTTCGTGTCCACCCGGTCGATGTCGACGAACTCCTGGTAGCGCTCATGGACAAGGTCAACGCCATCAGTGGCCACAGGTGGGTGGTCGATGAGCACCCGGTCGGCGTCGTCGACGATGACGCCGACCGGCTCACCCAGGCGATGCTCAACCTCGCCGTGAACGCGGCGCGGCACACTGACGACGGCGGAGAGATCGGCATCGGCGCACGTTTGACCGATGCCGAGTTCACCCTCTGGGTCCGCGACACGGGCGAAGGGATCGCCGAGGCGGACCAGGAGCGGATCTTCCGGCGATTCGCACGATCGACGACCCAACGGCCGAACGGATCCGCCGGGCTCGGCCTCGCGATCTCGCAAGCGATCGTCGAAGCGCACGGCGGTTCGATCGCCGTCACGAGCACGCCCGGCCATGGAGCGACGTTCACGCTCCATCTGCCGGTCACCGCCCCACCGACCATCACCGAAGGAGTCGTTCGATGGCCCGCATCCTGATCGCCGAGGACGAACCGGCGATCGCCTCGTTTCTCGAACGCGGACTCCTGGCCGCAGGTCACACCACGATCAGCGTCGCCGACGGCCGCGAGGCCGCCGCGATCGCGCGCGACGACGCGTTCGACCTGTTGCTGCTCGACCTCGGACTCCAGACCCTCGACGGGCTGTCGGTCCTCCGACAGATCCGCTCGCGGGGAGAACAACTCCCCGTGATCATCCTGACAGCGAACGACGGCCTCGACGCCACACTGGCAGGATTCGAGGGTGGCGCCAACGACTACGTGACCAAGCCGTTCCGGTTCGAGGAGCTGCTCGCTCGGGTGCACATCCGGCTCGCCGAGGCCCGATCGGGGGGCGCACGCGGACCCGACGTGATCGAGGTCCGCGGAGTGGCACTCGATCGAGCGACTCGCACCGTGGCGGGCACCAACGGCCGCGTCGAGCTGTCGGCACGCGAATTCGCACTCGCAGACGCGTTCTTCTCGCACGCCGGCCAGGTGTTGTCCCGTGAACAGTTGCTCTCGCGGGTCTGGGGCTACGACTTCGATCCCGGTTCGAACGTGGTCGAGGTCTATGTCGGGTACCTGCGACGCAAGCTTCCGCCGGACGCCATCGAAACCGTCCGCGGCATGGGATACCGGCTCCGAACGTGACGCCGCCACGATGAGACACATCTCATCGTGGCTTCAGCAGCGTCTCACTCCGCCGTCGCACATTGGCTGTATGGAACTCACCTCACACGAACTGCTTGCTTTCCTCCCGCTCGGCACTGCGATGGTGCTCGCCACGAGGCTCGTACTCGGGATCCGCACCGTCGGGGCATTCGCTCCGGCACTCGTGGCACTCACGGTGCTCCAACTCGGTGCCACGCCGACGCTGTCGATGCTGTTCGTGGCCGGCGGAACCGGACTGATGGTCGCTCCGGTGCTCGAGCGACTGGCCCTGCCCCGCGCCACGAGACTGGCGGTGCTCGTCGTCGCCGTCTGTGCGTCACTCGTCGCGAGCGGCGCCGTGGAAGAGCAGGCCGTCGCCTTCCCGCTCGTGATCATGGCGATCCTGATCGAACGAACCTGGGAGTCGGCTCGGGTCGACGGGCCGTCCAGCGCTGTTCGCCTGCACGCGATGACACTCGCCGTTGCGTTCGCGGTCGCCGCCGCACTCGCGGAGTTGGCCCCCTTCGTTCTCGACCGCCACTGGTTGCCCACCGCCGCGATCGGGATCGCTGCGAACCTCGCCGTCGGCAGTTACCGGGGCCCGCGTCTCAGCGAGCTGCGCCGCTTCGCTCCGGTCCGCACGTCGCTTCGCGCCGCCGAGCTGGCACGATGACCGCGCTGGGGATCAATGCCCGCAACTCGGTGATCGCCCGACGCAACCCGCGACGTGCCATCGTCGGCGCGAAGGACAAGTCAGTCACCAAGCGGCGGTTGGCGGCCAACGGGATTCCGGTCCCGGAGACGCTCTGCGAGATCCACGACCGGCGAGAGCTGCGACGTTTCGACGAGTCAGCGCTCCCCGACCAGTGGGTCGTGAAGCCGTCCCGAGGCAGTGGCGGGCGCGGCGTGATGGTCGTGGTCGGAGCGCTTCGATCTCAGCGTGCGTGGGCGACGCCAGGACGCGTTGTGTCGTCGAAGGAGCTGCGACGGCACATCGCCGGGATCCTCGGCGGCGACCGCTCGACCGGCGACGACGACGTCGCGCTGTTCGAACCGCTCCTGCAGGCCGACCCTGAGATCGCACTTCTCACCAGGGCGGGTCTCCCGGACATCCGAATCGTGTGCGACGGAACGACCCCGCTGCTGGCGATGGCCCGCATCCCGACCGTGGCGAGTGGCGGGCGCGGCAACCTGCACCAAGGAGGCATCGGCGCCGCGATCGATCTCGAGAGTGGACGCATCACGCGTGCCGTTCACGAACGCCAGCCGATCGCTGTCCACCCGGACACGAACCGGCGTCTCGTCGGCACCGAGCTCCCCCGCTGGGACGAGGTCCTCGACATCGCCCGCCGATGCGGGCACGCGACCGGACTCGGCTACCTCGGCGTGGACATCGTCGTCGACGCGACGCGCGGCCCTCTGGTCCTGGAGGTGAACTCCCATCCGGGCCTGGAGATCCAGAACGTGGCCGCGATGCCGCTGGTTCCGTCCCGGCGCCGGCCACGTCGTGGGGTACAGTCGTCGGACTATGACACACCCGTTCTTGTCTGATGAGTGGATGTCGGCAGCTCACGAGATCCGTGAGAAGTACGCCGACAAGGTTCCGCCGGTCACCACGGTGATCAAGATCAACCAGGTGATCATCGACGTGCCCTTCGGCGACGGCGAGGTCAAGAGCTACCTCGACACCTCGTCGGGCCATCTCGTGATGGAGTTGGGCGAACTCGCCGACGCCGATGCAACCGTGACAACCGACTACGACACCGCCAAGGCGATGTTCGTCGACCAGGATCAGGCGATCGCGATGCAGGCGTTCATGTCCGGCAAGATCAAGGTCCAGGGCGACATGATGAAGATGATGGCGATGCAGACCGCCATTCCGTCGAACGAGTTCACCGACACCATCGCCGAAGAGATCAAGGCGATCACCGCCCCCTGATCACGCGTCGGCACCGACCCACATCGTGATCATCACGTCGGGGTCGGCGGCCGTCACTGCGCACGAGGTGCATTTCCGGGGCCCGGTGGCCACAATGAGCGGATGGCCCTCGTGACGGAAGAACAGATCATTGACGCGCTCCGCCCGGTCGAGGATCCAGAGCTCCATCGCTCGATCGTCGACCTCGGCATGTTGCGAGGCGTCTCGATCCGCGACAACGGCGTCGTCGGCGTGCTGATTGCGCTCACGGTCCCGGGATGCCCACTCAAGAGCGAGATCCAGCGTCGGGTCTCCGAGGCCGCCACCCAACTCGACGGTGTCGAGTCGATCGACCTCGAGTTCACCGTGATGAGCGACGAGGACCGCGAGCGGCTGCGCCGCACGCTGCACGGCGACGCTGGGGCGACCGCCGGGTCGAGCCAGGCCCACGGACACGCCGAGGGACGCGAGATCCCGTTCTCCAAGAACACCTCCAAGACCCGCCCCCTCTTGATCTCGTCCGGCAAGGGTGGCGTCGGAAAGTCGAGCGTCACCACCAACCTCGCCGTGGCGCTGGCCTCGCAGGGCTACTCCGTCGGCGTGGTGGACGCCGACATTTACGGCTACTCCATCCCGCGCATGCTCGGCACGGATCGGGACCCTGTCGTGATCGACGAGATGCTGGTACCGCCGGAGATGTGGGGGGTTCGATGCATCTCGATCGGGTACTTCGTGCCGCAAGGCCAAGCGATCATCTGGCGAGGCCCGATGCTGCACAAGGCGCTGGAGCAGTTCCTCACCGATGTGTTCTGGGACGAGCCGGACTTCCTCCTCGTCGACATGCCGCCTGGCACCGGCGACATCGCATTGTCGCTCGCGCAGTACCTGCCGCGCGGCGAGGTCTTCGTCGTCACCACACCGCAGCCCGCGGCGCAGGAGGTTGCGTCGCTGTCCGCGGCGATGGCAGCCAAGGTCAACCTGCCCGTCCGCGGCGTCATCGAGAACATGTCCTGGTTCACCGGCGACGACGGCAAGCGCTACGAGATCTTCGGTTCGGGTGGAGGCGACTTGCTCGCCCAGGAACTCGGGGTGCCGCTCCTCGGCAGACTGCCCCTGGTGTCCGAACTGCGCGAGGGCGGCGACACCGGTCGACCGATCACCGCCGTCGATCCCGACTCCGAGGCGGCCCGGATGTTCCAGCAGATCGCCACCAAGATCGCCGTGGACATGAAGCCGAAGAAGGTCTTCTCCGAGAAGTTGAAGATCATCTGACCCGGTGTTACATCTGGGGTCTGACCCCAGATGTAACACTGGCGAGCCATGGAGATCGTGCCGCGATACAAGTTCGAGGCAATGGTGGCCGACGCCCTCGACGACCTCCCGGACGACTTGCTCCACGTGCTCGACAACGTGATGGTCCGGGTGGTCGACCGGCACCCGGACGAGCCGGACCTGCTCGGGCTCTACGAAGGAGTTCCCCACACCGAGCGCACGGGACACGAAGGTCCGGACGTCGTCTCGATCTTCCGAGAGCCGCTGTGCGAGATGTGCCGAGATCTCGACGAACTCGCCGAGGAGGTGTACGTGACGGTGATCCACGAGGTCGCGCACGCCGCGGGGATCGACGACGATCGGCTCCACGAGCTGGGCTGGGCGTGAACGAACGCGACCGCGATCCACGGTGGTAGACACGAGTGCGGAGTCGGGTCCCGGCGAGTTCGCCCCGAACGAGGCGGTCGCGCTCGTGGTCGATCCGGAGCTCGGCGCTGCGCTGGTTGGCGAGCGGGGCCGCACCGTGCATCTCGACACCGCGGCTGTGATCGACGAAATCCACCGGATCGAACGGACGGTTGCGCCGCGATGGGTGTGGTGGAGCGATGAGACTCCCAGACGATTGGCCATCGCGGGAGTTCGACCGATGCGTTGCTGGGATCTCGACGCGGTCCACCGACTGATCCACGGTGGATGGAGGGCAGGGCCGTCATGGACGTGGGCGGCGACTCATGGACTCGACACCGAGAGCGTTCCGGTCGTGGTGCCGGACGACCTGTTCAGTTCGATGGCTGGGGCAGAACACAACGATCCCGATCAGCCCGTCCGAGCCGACGGACACCTCGATCCGGCCTGGCTCGACGGTGGCTGGCGCGGCAGCGCCAGCCGGATGGCGGCCGACGCGCTTCTCGCGCTCGATGTGCACCGCCTGCAACGCGATCAGCTCGAGGAGCTCGACGGTCACCCGGCTGCGGCGACGACGGCCCGATCGGAATCCGCCGCCGCACTCCTTGCAGTCGAACTCGGCCATGACGGCCTGCCGATCGACCGAGACGAAGCGGAGCGAATCATCGCCGGATTCATCGGTCGCCGGCCACGCGACACCGCTGAGGAACGGCGTCTCGCCGCGGAGCGCGACGATGTCGTGCTGAGTCACCTTCCTGCGGATCTTCGTGGCGGCGTCGACCTCCGCAATCCCGCGAGCGTCAAGTCCCTGCTGCGGCGAGCGGGCATCGAGGTGGACGACACCCGCGCGTGGCGGCTCGAACAGCTCCGTCACGATCACCCTGTGGTCGACGCGCTCCTGGCGTGGCGCAAGGCGGAACGCATCGCGACCACGTTCGGGTATCGCTGGCTCGACGAGCACGTGGGCGACGATGGGCGGCTGCGCGGATCGTGGACCTCGTCGGACGGCGCTGCTGGCCGGATGACTGCGACGGCGGGCCTCCACAACCTCCCGATCGACCTGCGCCCGGCGGTCGCTGCAGCACCCGGCCATCGATTCGTCCGAGCCGACCTCGGACAGATCGAACCTCGGATTCTGGCCGCGGTGTCTGGCGATGCCGCGCTGGCCCAGGCCACTTCGGAAGCCGACATGTACGCCCCGGTGGCACAACGGCTCGGCGTGACTCGAGAGGTCGCGAAGGTCGCCGTGCTCGGCGCCATGTACGGCCAGACGACCGGCCACGGTGCCGCCGCTCTGCTCGGGCTGGAAGCGGCCTACCCGGTCGCCATGCGGTACC
>JBGSII010000268.1:0-4879 GCA_041742555.1 Ilumatobacteraceae bacterium | reverse complement strand
GCGCCGTGACCACGACCGCGAGCGGCGGCTCCACCCCGGCGGCCAACGGAACCGGTCGCTACCTCGACTTCGACCGCCAGGCGTGGGCGGAGCTGCGTGCGGCCACACCGCTCACACTCGCCGAGCCCGAACTCGAGCGGTTGCGGGGCATCAACGAGCGGATCGATCTCGACGAGGTCGCCACCGTGTATCTCCCGCTGAGCCGTCTGCTGAACCTCTACGTCAGTGCGACCCAGGACCTTCACCGCGTGTCGGCGACCTTCCTCGGCACGATCGCCCCGAAGGTCCCGTACATCATCGGTATCGCAGGCAGCGTCGCAGTCGGCAAGAGCACCTTCGCTCGCATCCTGCAGGCGCTCCTCGCACAGTGGCCCGATCACCCCACCGTCGACTTGATCACGACCGACGGATTCCTGTACCCGAACGAGGTGCTCGAGGCGCGTGGCATCATGAACCGCAAGGGCTTCCCCGAGTCGTACGACACCAGAGCCCTCCTCCAGGTGCTCCGGCAGATCAAGAGCGGCCACGACGTCGTGGAAGCGCCGGTGTACAGCCATGTGGTCTACGACATCGTGCCCGACGAGCGGGTCGTCGTGAGCGGCGCCGACATCGTCATCATCGAAGGTCTCAACGTGCTGCAGACGCGTAGCGGCGCTCCGGAGTTCGTGAGTGACTACTTCGATTTCTCGATCTACGTCGACGCCGACGAGCCGGACATCGAGCAGTGGTACGTCGAGCGGTTCCTCGCCTTGCGGGCATCGGTGTTCCAGGACCCGAATTCGTTCTTCCGCTTCTACGCCGACCTCAGTGACGACGAAGCAGTCGAGACCGCGAAGCGCATCTGGCGTGAGATCAACGGTCGCAACCTGCGCGAGAACATCGAGCCGACCCGCGAACGCGCGTCGCTGATC
This sequence comes from Ilumatobacteraceae bacterium, assembly GCA_041742555.1. GTDB lineage: Bacteria > Actinomycetota > Acidimicrobiia > Acidimicrobiales > Ilumatobacteraceae > Sva-07. Next base: position 3,968 of record JBGSII010000268.1, on the reverse strand, counting down.
GTGCACAAGACCAGCGACCACCGCGTCGACCGCGTCCAACTCCTGCGCCTCTGATCCGCGCCCGCGCTGAAGATCAGAGGGTGCGCAGTCCCAGCCAGAGCGGCACATCGGCGATCGATGCAAGCTCGACGATGTCGACGTCGTGATGATCGACGCGCTCGTGCTCCCAAGTGATGTGATACGGCACGTGAATCGCGTGACCTCCGAGCGCGAGCACCGGGAGCACGTCACTGCGAACCGAGTTGCCGATCATCAAGAAGCGCTCGGGAGCCACGTCGAGGCGCCGCAGAATCGTCGCATAGGTGTCGGGATCCTTCTCCAGAACGATCTCGATCGCAGCGAAGTGGTGCTCGATCCCCGACGTCGCGACCTTGCGGGTCTGGTGAACCAGATCGCCCTTGGTGATCAGCACCGTGCGCACGTTCGGCGACACCACGGCGAGCACCTCGCTCACATCGGGAAGCAGATGGACGTCTTCCAGCAACATCGAACGACCCAGGTCGGCCAACTCCCCGACGACCGTGCTCGGGATCCGGCCATCGGTGACGGTGATCGCGGCTCTCACCATCGACAGGGTGAACGCTTTCACGCCGTAGCCCGTCACCGAGAGGTCGGCGCGTTCGACCGCCTTGAGTGCGTCGGCGACATCGACGCCGGTCGCGGCGTACGGCGACACGAGTTCGACGAAACGCTGTTCGGCGTGGGTGAAGGAGTCCTCGCTCCGCCACAACGTGTCGTCGGCATCGAAGGCAACGACGTCGAATCGATCGATGCGGCGACTCACCGGTGGATCGCGTTGAGGTAGTTGTACACGGTGATCCGACTGACGCCCATCGCATCGGCGACGTCCTCGACGGCGCGGCGAAGGATGAACGCCCCCCGCTCGTCGAGCAGCCGCACCGCACGCTGCTTGTCCTCTCGCGACAGCAGCGGCAGTCTGCCTCCCAGTTCGGCCTCGACGGCATCGATCAGCCGGTCGAGCGCACCGTGGAGCGGCGGCATCCTGACCGCAGCGATCGTGCGCCCCTCCCACACGAGCGCGACATCGCTCGCCTCCATGGCGTCGGCCGGGACGAACGACGCACCGAGTGCATCGAGCACCGGCTTCACCGAGCGGATCAACGGATGGGCGGCCGGTCGGCCGTCGACGGCAGTGTGCGCGCCGGCGGGTCGAGGGGCGCTCGTGCCGCTCATTCGTCACCCCCGTGGGGGACTTCGAACGCCGGAGGCCCGGCCGGCACGTCTCGAGCGATGTGCACGCTGACATGGGTCGCACCGTTGGCGATCGCGGCGTCGGAGATCGCGCCGATGACCGCACCGACCTCGGCGAGTTCGACGACGACCGCTGACCCGAACGGTCCGATCTCGACGGCCAGCCCCCGATCCTCCGCAGCGGCGATCGCCGCGGTCACGTGCGGGCCAGGGCGTCCCTCGACGAACGGCTCGATGGTGAACTCGACGTATGCCACCCGACTCAGCGTAGAGGCTCTCTGATCAGCCGCGAGCCCCGAGCAACCGCCGCAGTTCGTCGGACATCGCAACGCAGTCACGTCCCGCCAGACCGAAGGCCTCGTTGAGCTTGCCGAGCGCGTGCTTGAAACTCCCGTTCCAGTCCTCGACGAACTGGTCCCGCGCCGGGCCGGTCCAGGCCGTGCCGTGGAGCACGCCGTCGACCGTCGACATCACCTGCGTGATCGTGTCGATCTGCCGGTTGAGCGTGGTGCCGAGGTGGGTGAGCTGCTCGGGATTGGCTCCGTACATGGTCATGGTCGTCTCCGTTCGGGTCCGAGCGGGGCAGGGTGCCGACGCTCATCGGAGAAGTGGGCGATGACAGAACCGGAACGGAACGCCTACCATGCGGCGATGAACGACCGCTCGGCCGACACGGCTCGTGACCTCGACCCGATGATCGAGTCGGTGAACGCCCAGGCCCGCGACATGCTCGGCGACACGATCGCGCTGCGTCGCGCGCTGCACGAATGGCCCGAGTTGGGCAACGACCTGCCGATCACCCGCGACCGGGTCCTGGAGTCGCTGGAGAGCCTCCCGCTGTCGATCACCACCCACGAGTCCACGAGCGGGATCGTCGCGCTGCTCGAAGGCTCGAGGCCCGGCCCGACCATCCTGCTGCGCGGCGACATGGATGCGCTCCCGATGCCGGAGGACACCGGGCTCGACTTCGCGTCGCACGTCGACGGCTGCATGCACGCCTGCGGGCACGACACCCACACCGCGATGCTGTCGAGCGCGGCCCACGTGTTGAGCGGGCGGCGCGACGACATCGCAGGGCGAGTGCTCTTCATGTTCCAGCCGGGCGAAGAGGGCCACCACGGCGCCCGGTTCATGCTCGACGAGGGTCTCCTCGATGTCCCGAATCGCGCCGACGGAACGGCGTCACCGGTCGACGCGGCCTTCGCCCTGCACATCACCTCGGCGCTGCCGAGCGGATGGGTGAGCAGCCGACAGGGACCGATCATGGCGTCGGCGGACACGATGATGATCCGGGTGGTCGGCCGGGGCGGTCACGCGAGCGAGCCGCATCGCGCGCTCGACCCGATCCCGGTGGCGTGCGAGATCGTGCAGGCCCTGCAGACCATGATCACCCGCTCGATCGACGTCTTCGACCCGTCGGTGGTGACCGTCGGCCGCATCACAGCCGGTACGACCAACAACGTGATCCCGGAGGTCGCCGAGATCGAGGGTACGATCAGGGCGACCAGCGAGCGAACGAGAGCAAAGGTCCACGATGGCATCCGCCGGGTGGCCGAAGGAGTCGCTGCCGCGCACGGCTGCGAGTGCAGCGTCGAGGTCGTGGTCGGCTACCCCGTCACCAGCAACGACGACCGCTTCGCGAACTGGGCACTCGATCTGGCCGGCGAGGTGGCCGGCGAGAACCACGTCGTGAAGCTGCCCCATCCGGTGATGGGCGCCGAGGACTTCAGCTACGTCCTGCAGAACCTGCCCGGAGCGATGATGTTCCTCGGTGGTACTCCGCAGGGGCAGAACCCGGCGACCGCCGCACCGAACCACTCGAACCGGGTGATGTTCGACGAGCCGGCCATGGCGACGGGGACCGCCCTCTACGCAGCCGCCGCCCTACGCCACCTTGCACCGAGCTGACGCGACCCCTGGGCAGGGCGCACCCGCACTCGGACGCGATGGTCGAGTCAGGCGTCGCCGCTGAGCTCGTGGATCAGCCGCGACAGCGAACGCATCACGTCGATCGCGAAGGTGGGCGTCTCGTGCACGAGAAAGAGGAACTCGCGATTGTTGATCACCGCGATCTCGGTCGGCTCGACGGCGATCGCCGTCAGCGATCGAGGGCTTGCGTCGATGATGGCGAGCTCACCAAAGGTTCCGTCGGGTCCGATCCGCTGCAGGACTCGCTCCCCGCGCCGGAGCTCCACCGCCCCGGAGATGACTCCGTACATGCTGTCGCCGGCGTCACCCTCGCTGAACAGGACCTCGTCCGGACTCAGCGTGCGCGTCGTCCGGGCGTTCTTGAAGACACCTCTGATCGTCACGTGCGAGATCATGGCATCGGCGCTGATCTGGTCCCGCTGGCGTCACCAAGAGTTCATGTTCCGTCCACCGAGAGTTCAGCGAATCGTCCGTCCTCAACGAATGCGGCCGTCAGCGGTCGGGGTGCGACGCAATCGCAGCGTGACGATCTGGAACGGTCGCAACGTGAGCGTCACCACACCGTCGCCGACCTCCTCACCAGACCACGGTTCCTCGAGCAGGTCGCACCGCCATGCCTCGGCGATCCGTCCAGAGGTGGCGACCGAGACGCGGGTGCGATTTCCGAGCGCTTCGTGGAGCCGCACGATCACATCCTCGGAGCCATCGTCGGCAAGCTTGACCGCGTCGATCTCCACCCCAGCTGCCGGAGCGCCGTCGACCCCGGAGACGTGCACCACGGGCGCCACGGCTGCACCACCGGCGACCACACGGAGCGGGGCGTTCAG
>JBGSII010000267.1:0-19315 GCA_041742555.1 Ilumatobacteraceae bacterium | reverse complement strand
CGCCGACGTCGCCCGGCGGGCCGACGGTGCGGTCCACGCCCGCGAGGCGCTCGGACGGGTCGGTCTCGGTGAACGCCTCGACCACTTCCCGCACCAGCTGTCGGGTGGGGAGCAGCAACGTGTGGCAATCGCCCGAGCGCTGGCGACGGGCAATCCGATCCTGCTCGCCGACGAGCCGACCGGTGAACTCGACTTCACGACCGGAGTCCAGATCCTCCGGGTACTCCAGGAGCAGGCCGCCGCGGGGATGACCGTGCTGGTCGTCACCCACAACCGCGAGATCTCGCGTGTCGCCGACCGGGTCGTCGAACTGTCGAGCGGCCGCATCGTCTCCGACGGACCCCCTGCCGGCGGGAAGGCCGACGTCGCGGACCTCCAATGGTGAGCGCCGGTGGACCTCGCTTCTGGTTGCGCTGGTCGTGGCGCGACCTTCGCAGCCACTGGGTGGCGGTGGTCACCATCGCCCTCGTCATCGCGATCGGCACCGGTGTGTACGCGGGCCTCGCGAGCACCTCGGTGTGGCGTCGCATGTCGAACGACGCCAGCTTCGCTGCCGCGTCGATGCACGACCTTCGTGTCACCACCGCACCGGGCACCTTCGTCGGCGAGGGAGACCTCGACGCGATCGTCGCCGCACTGCCGTCGGCCGACCAGGTCGATCGGATCGACGAGCGCCTGATCGTCGACAGTCAGCTCGAGGTGGCCACCGCCGCCGGCGATCTGCTCGTCACGTCGAGGATCGTCGGTGGAGGCCTCGCGCAAGGAGCCGTCGACGCCGTGTGGGTGCGCGACGCCGACGCTCCGCTCGCCGGCAGTGGCGAGGCGATTCTCGAAGTGAAGTTCGCCGACTTCCACGGCCTCCCCGACACGGGAACCGTCACGTTGGCGGGCGATCGCGAGGTCGCCTACGACGGGCTCGGCGCAGCTCCCGAGGAGTTCTACGTCTTCGGGCCCGAAGGCACGGTGCTCGCGGAGGCGGATCTGGGAACCGTCTACCTCCACCTCCTCGACGCGCAACAACTCGCCGAACGTCCGGGCCAGGTCAACGACGCCGTCCTCACCGTCGTCGACGGCGCCGACGTGGCGGCCGTCGAGCGTGACCTGCGAGACGCGGCTGCGGCCAGCACCGACGTCAGCCTCACCGTGACGACGGCCGATGATGCGGACGCCTACCGAGTCCTGTACGAGGACATCGACAACGACCAGCAGTTCTTCACCGCGTTTGCCGTGCTCGTCCTCGTCGCCGCGGCGATCGCCGCGTTCAACCTCATCAACAGAATCGTCGAGGCCCAACGACGCGAGATCGGGATCGGGATGGCGCTCGGCGCGCCCCGAACCTCGCTGATCGCGCGGCCCTTGCTGGTCGGTGTACAAATCGCCCTGCTGGGCGTCGTCGCCGGGATCGGGGTCGGCCTGCTCGTCGGGGCGGCGATGAAGAACCTGCTCGAGTCGGTGCTCCCGCTCCCCGTCTACCGCACGCCGTTCCAGTTCGGTGCCTTCGCCCGAGCCGCCGCCCTCGGCGTGGCCATCCCGATCCTGGCCAGCGCATGGCCGATCTGGCGGGCGGTTCGAGTCGAGCCGATCGAGGCCATCCGGACCGGTCATCTCACCGCCCGACCCGGCCGGTTCACGAACCTCTCGCGCCGGATCCATCTCCCGGGCTCGAGCCTCAACCAGATCCCGGCGCGCAACCTGCTGCGCTCGCCCCGCCGCACCTTGCTGACCGCAACGGGCGTCGGTGTGGCGATCGCCTCACTCGTCACGGTCCTGGGAATGCTCGACAGCTTCGGACGCACGATCGACCAGGGGGCCGACGAGATCTCGCGCGGCGATCCCGACCGCACGATTCTCCAGCTCGACGAGTTCCACCTCGTCGCGGATCCGGTCCTCGACTCGATCACCCAGAACCCGGCTGTGGGGTCGACCGACTTCGGGTTCCGGGTGCCGGCCACCGCGATCGCGGCCGACGGGTCGGACGCCTTCGACCTGGTGATCGACAGCTACGACTTCGACGACGCGGCCTGGGCGCCGACCGCCATCGACCAGGGCGAGGGCGATCCGTTCGGCGGGATCATGCTCGCCGCCAAGGCCGCGGGCGACCTGGGGGTCAGCCCGGGGGACACGGTCCGCATCCGACACCCGGCGCGAGCCGGGGCCGGGTACAGGTTGGTCGAGTCCGAGTTCCTCGTCAGCGCCATCCAGCCCAACCCGATCCGCACGTTTGCGTATCTCGACGCTGCCGCCGCCGATGCATTCGGCCTCCAGGGCCTCACCAACGTCGCGTCGGTCACACCGTCGGCGGGAACGAGCCGGGCCGAGCTCCAGCGGGCGGTGTTCGGCAACGAGGTGATCGCATCGGCGGTGCCGGTCGGGCGGGTGGGTGAAGCGTTCGACCAAGCGCTCGAGACGTTCATCGGCTTCCTGATCGTCACCGCCGTGGCCGTGCTGGCGCTCGCGCTGCTGATCGCGTTCAACTCGGCCCGCATCACGGTGGAGGAACGCCGCCGCGACCACGCCACCATGCGCGCCTTCGGGTTGCCTGTTCGCTCGATCGTGGGCGTGCTCACCAAGGAGAGCGTCATCATCGGGCTGGTGGCGACGCTGGTCGGCGTCGGGGTCGGCGCGCTGATGCTCGAATGGATGCTGCGTTCGCTCGCCGCTCGGACCCTGCCCGACTTCGGGATCGAGCGCTACGTTTCGCCTGCGACGCTCGGGATCGCCGCGGTCGTGGGTGTCGCGGCGGTGACGATCGCCCCACTGTTCCTGATCCGACGCATCACCAGGATGGACCTGCCGTCGACGCTGCGCGTCATGGAGTGACGGGGGACCCGCCGGCGCCGCCCGACTCCTGTCGGCGCTGGTGCGCTCGCTAGGTTGCCGGAGCCGCCGATCGACAGGGGAGACGATGACCGACAAGGTGCTGGACCGATTCAAGCTCGACGGCGAGGTCGCCCTCGTCACGGGCGCGGGGCGAGGGATCGGTGAAGGAATCGCCATCGCCCTCGCCGAGGCGGGCTGCGACGTGGTGCTGACGGCTCGACGCGAACACGAGATCGAGGCGGTCGCGGCACGCGTCCGCGACCTCGGCCGTCGGGCCATCGCCATCGCCGGCGACATCACCGACGGCGAGTTCGTCGATCAACTCGCGGACCGGTCGAAGGCCGAGATGGGTCGACTCACGATCTGGGTCAGCAATGCCGGAGGTGCCGACGACCGCACCCCCAGGCACCTCGCCGACATGCCCGACCGTCAGTGGGACTACCAGCTGGACCTCAACCTGCGGGCGGTGTTCACCGGATCTCGCGCGGCGGCACGTGTGCTCGACGACGGAGGATCGATCATCAACATCTCGTCCGGTGCTGCCCTCAAGCCGTCACCGAACAACGGTCCCTACGCGGTGGCCAAGGCGGGCGTCGACAGCCTGACCAAGACGATGTCGGTGGAGTTGGCGCCGCGACAGATCCGGGTCAACGGGGTGGCGCCGGGTCCCGTGCCGACCGAGGTGTTCATGGAGTTCTTCGGCGCCTCCGAGGAGGATCTGCCGGGTCTCGGCAAGAAGCTCGGGATCCCGCTCGGCCGGCTCGGCACGCCGGAGGACGTCGGCAACGCCGTGGTGTTCCTGGCGTCGCCCGCGGCGTCGTGGATCACCGGCCAGACCCTGCTGGTCAACGGCGGCTCCCGCTAGCCCGTGTCACGATTGGTGTCAGACACCAATCGTTACATCGAACCACGGTCGACCGCGAGGTCGGCACCGACGTCGACGCAGGGCGGATCACCAGCGGACGTAGGCTGTCGACGTGATCATTCCTGGCGCGCGGGTCCTCGTGACCGGAGCGTCGGGGTACATCGGCGGGCGTCTCGTGGGGGAGTTGCTCGAGGCGGGCTACCGCGTCCGGTGCCTTGCTCGAACGCCGGCGAAACTCGATGCGGCACCGTGGCGCGCCGAGGTCGAAGTCGTCCAAGGCGACATCCTCGGCGACCTGTCGCAAGCGGTCGCCGATGTCGACGTCGTGTACTACCTCGTGCACAGCATCGGCGAGGGTTCGGACTGGACCGAACGCGAAGCGCTCGCAGCCGCCAACCTTCGCGATGCCGCTGTCGCGGCCGGGGTGCAGCGCATCGTGTACCTCGGCGGGCTCGGCGAGCCGGACGGGTCCGACTCCGCCAACGCACTGTCGCCACACCTGCGCAGCAGGCACCGCGTCGGAGAGACACTCGCCGCCGGGCCGGTCTCGGTGACCGAGCTCCGCGCCGCGGTGATCATCGGGTCGGGGAGCGCCAGCTTCGAGATGCTGCGGTATCTCGTCGAGGTGCTGCCGGTGATGGTGACCCCGCGATGGGTCGACACGCGCTGTCAACCTATTGCGGTCCGCGATGTCCTGCGGTACCTCGTTCAGGTGCTGTCGGTTCCCGAGTCGGCCGGTCGCGCGCTCGACATCGGTGGACCCGACGTCCTGACGTACCGCGAGATGATGGCGGTGTACGCCGAGGAAGCCGGACTTCGACCGCGGGTCATCATTCCGGTGCCGGTGCTGACACCCCGTCTCTCCTCGCTCTGGGTCGGCCTCGTGACGCCCCTCCCACGCTCGCTCGCCCGGCCGCTCGTCAGCAGTCTGGTCAACGAGGTGGTCGTCCGCGACGACACGATCCTCCAACTGTGCCCCGGCCCCCGCATCACCTATCGCGAATCCGTGCGGCTCGCACTGCAGCGAGTCGCTGCCCACGATGTCCGCACCAGCTGGAGCGGTGCGGGGTCGTCGAGCGTTGCCGGTTCGTTGCCGACCGACCCGGAATGGGCCGGAGGGGCGGTGCTGCGCGACGTGCGCGAACGTACGGTGGATGCGTCACCGGAGGTGGTCCATCGCGTCACCATGGGGATCGGCGGGCAACGTGGGTGGTACTCCGGCGAGTGGCTGTGGGAGATGCGGGGACTGATCGACAAGATCGTCGGCGGGCCCGGGATGCGCCGGGGTCGCCGAGATCCCGATCTCCTGCGCGTCGGGGATGCCGTCGACTTCTGGCGGGTCGAGGCGATCGAACCCGGTGCGCTGCTGCGGTTGCGGGCCGAGATGCGACTTCCCGGTGTCGCTTCGCTGGAGTGGCGTACCGAGGCTCTCCCCGGCGACGTCGACGGCGACGTCGCACGCTGCCGGCTCGTCCAGACCGCCACATTCGTGCCACGCGGGCTGTGGGGCCGGGCCTACTGGTACGGGGTCGCCCCGTTCCACACCTTCGTGTTCCCAGGGCTGATCGACGGGATCGCAGCCGAGGCCGTCGGCGGCGGGCGGCGTCGCGGCGACGCCGTCCACGCGAGTTGACGCGGCGACGGGCATACGTGACGGACGTGCACGAGTCGTTCGACGTGTCGCTGAAGCCCTCCGCGATCTGGGATCCCGGTCCTTGGTCCCTGGTCGATCCGTGTCGGCAGAGCGCACGATGGTGCCATGGAGGCGTTGCCGATCCTGGCTGCCGACGCGGTTCGAAAGGTCTACCGGACCGGCGCGAACGAGGTGGTCGCGCTCGATGATCTCCACCTGAGGGTCGCCGAGGGCGAGTTCGTCGCCGTCATGGGACCGTCGGGATCGGGCAAGACGACGTTGCTCAACTGCCTCTCCGGGCTCGACGACATCGATTCCGGTGCCGTCTGGTTCGACGGTCGTGTCCTGCACGAGATGTCAGATCTCGAACGCACCCGGCAGCGGGCCTCGACGATGGGGTTCGTGTTCCAGGCATTCAACCTGATCCCGGTGTTCGATGCCGCCGAGAACGTCGAGTTGCCGTTGTTGCTCGCCGGTCGTTCGCCGCGAGAGGCGCGGCGGCGCGCGATCGAGACGCTCGATCGGGTCGGTCTCGGCGACCGCACCCAGCACCGCCCGATGGAGCTGTCGGGTGGCGAGCAACAACGTGTGGCCATCGCCCGAGCGCTCGCGAGCGCCCCGCGTCTCGTGTGGGCCGACGAGCCGACGGGAGCGCTCGATACGGAAACGGCCGGCACGGTGATGGGGCTCTTGCGCGAACTGCACCGCGACGGGCTCACGCTGGTGCTTGTGACGCACGACCCCGACATCGGCAGTTCGGCACAACGCCTGGTTCGTATGGTCGATGGACGGATCTCCGAGGATCGCACCATCGGCGACGGCGACGGCGACCGACTCGCCGAGGAACGCCACGCGGCCATCGCGATGGCCGGCGGGGCGCCAGCGGACTCAGCGAGGTAGTGCGATGAGTGTGCCCGCTGCGCTTGGCGTCGTCGGGCTGCTGAGCGTGCCGTTCGTGCTGGCCCTGGCCGTGCACCCGATCACCCGTCGTCTTGCCTTGCGTTATCCGGTGCGTCGGCTCAGCGAGTCGGCGCTGATCGTGGTCGGGTCGATGCTCGGCACCAGCATCATCACCGGTTCGTTGATCGTCGGCGACACGATCGATCGGTCGATCCGAGCGAGCGCATACGAGCAGCTGGGGCCGATCGACGAGGTCGTGGTCGCATCCGGCCTCGAGGCTCGCACCGAACTCCTTCGGCAGGCGGTTGGGCTCGACGCGTCTGCCACACCCGACGGCGTGATCGACGGCGTGCTGTCGATGACGACCACGCAGGTTGCTGTCATCGGTCGACGCACCCAACCGCGCGCGCAGCTCATCGAGGTCGACTTCGATGAGGCCCGCAGCTTCGGTGGGGACGCGGGGGCAACGGGAATCGAAGGGGACACGCCGGCCCTCGGCCACGCGGCGATCACCGAGGATCTTGCGGCGACCACCGAGACTGCGATCGGCGACACGATCACCGTGTACGTGTACGGCGTTCCTGTCGACGTCGAAGTCGACAGGATCCTCGATCGGCGCGGCATCGCCGGGTACTGGCCGATCGATGGTCGCCAGCAGTCCTACAACGTCTTCGTCACACCGGGCAGCCTCGCAGCCGGGCTGGTTGGGATCACGCTGCCGGAAGCGGTCGAGCCACCGCAGGTCACGCTCGCCGTCTCGAATGCCGGCGGCGTCGAGGACGGCGCCGATCGGACCGACGAGGCGATCACGCTGATCGGTGATGTGGTCGGAACCGACCCGAGCCCGCAGGCGGTGAAGCGCGACGTGATCGACCAGGCAGCCACGACGGCCGACCAGTTGTCGCAGCTCTACTTCACGATGGGCATGTTCTCGGTCGCCGCCGGCGTGCTGCTGCTGATCAACATCTTCGTCATGCTCGCCGACGAGCGGCGGTCGCAGCTTGGCATGCTTCGTGCGCTCGGCATGCGCCGATCGTCGTTGGTGCTCGGATTCGCCACCGAGGGTTGGCTCTATGCGCTCGTGTCCTCCGTCGTCGGAGCACTGCTCGGCATCCAGCTCGGACGGATCATCGCCTGGCGGGCCGACCAGGCGCTGGATGCCGACAACGACCTCTACGCACTCGATCTCACCTTTGCCTGGGAGCAGTCGACGGTCGCCCAGGGCTTCGCCATCGGGTTCACCATCGCGCTGGTCACGATCGTGCTCACGAGCGTGCGCATCAGCCGGCTGAACGTGATTGCCGCCATTCGCGATCTCCCAGCTGGCAGCGACTCCTCCCGACGGTCGTGGACCCGTGTCGTCGGGCTGATCTCCCTCGTCGCCGGGACCGCGATGAGCTCGTGGGCGGTCGTCGCTCGTGACAGTTACGGCTTGGCAGCTGGACCGATGCTCGCGGTGACGGGCATCGGACTCCTCGTCGCGCCCCGTTTCGGCGTCAGGCCGACCGTCACCTGGGTGTCGCTCTTCGTGATCGTCTGGGCAACGATGATCGTCCCGGTCATCGGCTGGCTCGATATCACCACCGAAATCCCGATCTTCCTGCTGCAGGGCACCACGATGTGCGCCGCCGGTGTGGCCCTGTTGATGGTTCACCACAGGGCCCTCGGGCGCTGGCTGTCGGAGCGGTTCGGCGGATCGCTACCGATCCGCATCGGCCTTGCCTATCCCGTGGCCAAGGCGTTTCGGACGGCCCTCACACTCGGGATGTTCGCGGTCGTGATCTTGACGATCATCTACCTCTCGTTCATTTCGCTCATGTTCAGACAACAGGTGGACGGCCTCACCGAAGACCTCGGCGGTGGATACGAGATCCTCGTCAATTCGAACCCGAGCGCACCGATCTCGGTCGCCCAACTCGACGCGGTGGACGGCGTCACGGCGGTCGCGCCCGTCGGATACGGCTTCGTCGAGACCACCTTCGGGGACCGCGTCCAGATGTGGCCGGTCACGGGGTTCGGGCCTGACCTCGCCGCCACCCCGCCTGCGCTGCGCGACCGCGGCGCGTTCGACTCCGATGCCGACGCCTGGAGCGCCGTGTTGAACGACCCTGACCTCGTCATCGTCGACGAGTTCCTGTTGAACACCGGCGGACCGGTCAGCGACACGCCGGACATCGGCGACACGGTCATCATCCGTGATACGACGACCGGTACCACTCGCGAGCTGACGGTCGCAGCGTTGAGTACCGACGACTACCTCCTTGCAGGGAGTTTCGTCGGCGTCGAGACGTACCAGGCGCTCTTCGGCGATCGCGCCGTGGACTCGCGCTTCTACGTCGACGCCGAGGATCCCGATGCGGTCGCGGCCGACATCGGCAGAACCTTCGCAGCAAACGGGGCCGAATCGTCCACCGTGTACGCGTTGGTCGAGGCCGTCCTCGCACAGTCGACTGGCCTGTTCACCTTGATGCAGCAGTTCGTCGGTGTCGGCCTGCTCGTCGGCATCGCCGGACTTGGCGTCGTGATGATCCGTTCCGTTCGGGAGCGGCGCCGTGACATCGGCATGCTGCGAGCCATCGGTCTCGAGCCACGATCTGTCACACGGACGTTCCTGTTCGAGGCGACCTTCGTCGCCGCCGAGGGTGTGCTGATCGGGATCTTGATCGCGCTCGTCGGCACCTATGGGTTGGTGCTCAACGGCACCGGATTCCTCGCGGGGTTCTCCTGGAGCGTTCCCTGGCCCGACATCATCTTCGTCGCCGCGTTGACGATGGCGGCAGCGGCGCTCACCGCTGCGATCCCGTCGTATCGAGCCGGTCTGATTCGCCCGGCCCAGGCGCTTCGCATCGTCGACTGAGTCACCCGGCGGGGCACTTGCGTCATCCAACCGGGTGGGTCTGCGACCGGCTCCCAGGGCCTCAGTTGCTCGCTGATCAGCTGGTCCGAGCGGATGAGAATCTCATCGTAGGCCGCCCATTCTTCGGCGTGCTCGATCGGTGGGCCCACGGCGCGTCGTGGAAGGAGACACCGCTTCCCGATCGCAACTCGTGCGGTGATGCACGACATCCGGACCCGGCTCCCGCTAGCCCGTGTCACGATTGGTGTCAGACACCAATCGTGACATCAGGGCTCGTCGTCGGGGACCTCGAGGCGCTGATCGACGATGTCGGCGACCGACCCCTCGGGCGGGAGCTCGGCGGCGCGGGTCACGACCTCGTCGATCTCGGCGTCGAGGAACCGTTCGGCGTCGACATCGACGTCGCGGGCGGATCGAATTCCCTCGTCATCGCTCATGGGTCCAGGATCGCAGCATCGGGATCGAGTGACCAGGGCCGGATGCCCCTTCTGGCTGAGAACAGCGATCAGGCCGGCGGGAGGAACTGGCCGACGATCCGCACGGTCAGGTTGAACTGCGACCCGCCGATCGGCCGGGTCACGTCGCCGATGCCCAACCAGCCGATGAGCGCGTTCTGGTCGTCGAGGCTGAGGCGGGCGCATCCCTTGCTCTGCGGGCTCGTCGGCACGTTGTTCGCGCCGTGGATCGCCAGGCCGCCGTCGAAGTAGAGCGGTTTGTACATGTTGCCGTTGATCGGGTTGTCCTCGGGCACGGGGAACTCGGTGCTGTCGTGCCATCCGTCGTTCTCGAACGCCGGGTCGTAGCGGTACACCTTCGACGCGTCCTGCAGACGTGTCTCGAACCCCGGCTGGCCGGTCGAGGTCGGAAAGATGAACTGCAGCTGTTGACTGCCGGACCCGACGAACATCACCTGGCAGGTCTGGTCGACCAGCGCCCACCGTTCTGCTTCGACCGGCGCGGTGGGCGGTACGGTCAGCTGGGTCGCTGCCATGAGGACCTGCTCCTCCTCGCTGCCGGCGGCCATGTCCGCGGTCGACACGGGGAGTCCGAGCACCACCCGTGCGGCGCACAGCCGTTGGCGGGTCACCGAGCCCGAGATGCCATCGATGGCGAGTTCGGCCATCCCGAATCCGGTGAACAACTCGTTGAGCTTGGCCTGCTGCAGCTGCACGTTGGCCTGGGTGGCTTCTGCGACGAGCACCTCGTTCGGTTCGCGCGCCGCTCCGGTGCGGTCGTCGAGGCCGTTGTCGACACACACGTCGAGCAACTGGTCGGGCTGGATCGTTGCATCGCCGAGGTCGTTCTCGGCCTGGATCGTCGACACCCGCACGGTGTCGTCGTCGAAGCGATCAGCGATCAGGCTGAGTGACTCGCCGGGAGCGACCTTCACCACGCAGTCCGGGTCGTAGACGTCGAGTTCCGGAACGGTGGTGGTGGTGGTCGTCGACGGCTCGGTGACGGTGACCGGAGCCTCCGTCGACGGTGTCGAATCGGGTCCGGTCCCGGACGGCGCCGCGAGTTCGCTGCCGTCGGCGGTGCCACTGCACGCGGTGATGGCAGCGAGCGCGCCCGCCATCAAGAGCTTGGTGGTGCGGCGGGTCATCGGTCTCGACACTACCGACGGCCGCCGCCGAGATGGCGGCACACGAACCCGCCGAGGACGCGGGCGAACGTCAGACCACGCGGACCGGGATCGAGCGCGGGCCGCGCACCTGGCCGCCGGCCCAGGTGACGAGCGCAGAGTCGGTCACCTCGAACTCGGGGATCTGGGCGAGCCACTCCTCGACCGCGACGCGCAGCTCCATACGGGCGAGGTTGGAACCGGCGCAGCGGTGGATTCCCGCGCCGAACGCGAGGTGGCGGTTGTGTTCGCGGTCGAGGATCACCTCGTCGGGTCGCTCGAACACCTCCGGGTCGCGGTTCGCGCCGGGGAAGTTCATGAGGATCCGCTCCTCGGCCTTGATCGGGCACCCCTTGTACTCGACGTCCTCGACGAGACGCCGTGCCATCGTGACCGGGGCGTAGGCGCGCAGGAACTCCTCGATGGCCGTCGGCATCAGCTCGGGCTCGGCGACCAGGCGGCGGCGGTCGTCGGGGTGGGTGGCGAGGTGCCACATCGTCGAGCCGATCGACGACCACGTGGTGTCGATGCCGGCGATCAAGAGCAGCGCACACATGCCCATCACGACGTCGCGGGTGATCGGTTCGCCGTCGTGCTCGGACTGGAGGAGTTCGCTGATGAAGTCGTCGGTCGGGTTGGCCTCTCGCTCGTCGAGCGCTCCCTGGAGGTACTGGATGATGCCGATGATGCCGCGGCGGCGGCGTTCGGGGTCGTGGGCGAACTCGAGAACATCGCGGACCCACTCCGTGAACGTGCCCGCCATGTCGTCGGGCACGCCGAGGATGTGGCCGATCACGCGGACCGGGATCTGTTGCGCATACTCGGCGGCCGCGTCACCTTCGCCGCGTTCGACGACCTCGTCCACGAGGCGTCGACACAGCTCGCGGGTGAACACCTCGTACTCGGCGACGCGGGCAGGGCTCATCGTCGGGAGCACCAGGCGTCGCGTCCAGGTGTGCAGTGGCGGGTCGGCGCTGATCGGCGGCACGCCCGATGTGAGCACCGGCGCCGGGACGTGGCCGTCGTCGCCCTCGTTGCCGACGGGGATCATCGGCACCACGCTGATGCCGTTGCCCGACGGGAAGGTCTCGATGTCGTGCGCAATCGCGTACACGTCCTCGTAGCGCGTCGGCAACCACGAGCCACCCCATCGGTCGGTGTGCGCCATCGGGCACGTCTCGCGCAGCTCCGCCCAGATGGGGTAGGGATCGGCGACGTACTGCGGGTCGAAGATGTCGTAGTCGGTCGCCCAGTCGGTGACCGGTGGCGTCACGGGCCCGGCATTGGAGGTCGTCGTGTCGTTGCTCATGTCCCTGCCTTCGGATCGAGGTTTGGAACAGTGTGCCAGACTCGATGGTGCGACGGGGAGCCCGCTGCCGGATTCCTCAGAAGACGACGGGCACCTGACGTGGGCCGCGCACCTGTCCGCCGGCCCACGTGACCTCGCCGCCGTCGGCGAGCCGGAACTGCGGGATCCGTTCGATCCAGGTCTCGATCGCGACCCGCAGCTCCATGCGCGCCAGGTTCGAGCCCGCACAACGGTGGATACCGGCGCCGAAGGCGACATGACGATTGTGGGCACGATCGAGGATCACCTCGTCCGGATGCTCGAACACCGCCGGGTCGCGGTTCGCCCCCGGGAAGTTCATCAACACCTTGTCGCCGGCCCTGATCGGGCAGCCGCCGACCTCGATGTCCTCGGTGGCGATGCGCGCCATCGTGACAGGGGAGTAGGCGCGGAGCAGCTCTTCGATCGCGAGCGGCATCAGCTCGGGCTCGGCGATGAGTCGCTCGACGTCGTCGGGATGGGTCGCCAGGTGCAGCATCGCCGAGCCGATCGACGACCAGGTGGTGTCGACGCCGGCGATCAGCGTCAGCGCGGCCATGCCGAGGATGATGAGGTCGTCGACGGGTTCGCCGTCGACATCGGCCTGCAGCAACGAGCTGATGAGATCGTCGCCCGGCTCGGTACGGCGTTCCTCGAGCCGCGCCACCAAGTACTCGGTGAGCGCGTCGGTGGCGGCGCCGCTGCGCTTCTCGTCGTGGGCGAACTCCAGCACGTCCTGCACCCAGCCGGTGAAGATGTCCGACATCTCCTCGGGCACGCCGAGGAGCAAGGCGATCACGCGGACGGGGATCTGGCGGGCATAGTCGCCGGCGGCGTCGGCGGAACCGGACTCGATGAACCCGTCGATCAACCGGTTGCAGAGGTCCTTGGTGTACGGCTCGTACTCGGCCACTCGGCTGTGGGAGAACCACGGCAACAGCAGCCGGCGGGTCCACGTGTGGACCGGCTGGTCCTGGTCGATCGGCGGGACCGGGATCTCGATCGGGCGCGGCGGCCGTTCCTCCGCGGTGAAGCTGAGCACGCCGACATCCCTCGACGAGAAGTGGGCGTGGTCCTGTGCGAAGCGCTGGACGTCCTCGTAACGCGTCGGCAGCCAGGAGCCGCCCCATCGATCGGAGTGGGCGATCGGACACTGCTCGCGCAGGTCGTCCCACACGGGGTAGGGGTCCGCGACGTAGTCGGGATCCAAGATGTCGTAGTCCGTCGTCCAGTCGCGCACGGGCGGTTGTCCGGTGCCGTGCGTGGTGGTGCCGTGGTCGGTGCTCATCGAGTCCCCCTTTGTCCCGGATGTGCCTCCACCGAGTATTGCCGATCGACCACCGTCGACGGGCACTCGTCGACTGCCTCGATGTGATGGCGTCGTCCCGCACGCGAAACCGGGCCCGGTGAGGTGCGCTCCCGTTGGCGGGGAAAGGCTCGGATCAGTGAACGAACCATTGCCGGTCGAGCATCTGGATCCCTGTTGGTCACCTCATCGGACCCACTGCCATGGTCGCGCCAACGCGCCGAAAAGGCAAGGGACCCTCAGGTCGATCGGGGGAGGGCCCAGGCCGTGAGCTGGCGGAGCATGCTGCGCTTCTTGATCTGGTGGCCACCCATCCTCGACAGGATCGAGTCGAGCGTCGCCAGCGCGTCGAGGATGTACGGCCCCTTGTTCAGCATCACGCACTCGGCGCGGACGGCCATCGCGGCGTCGGTCACCTCGGCTCGTGACGGACGGCCGGTTCGCGCCATCGACTCCAGCACCTGGGTGGCCCAGATCACTGGAACGTGCGCTGCCTCGCATGCCCACATGATCTCCTCCTGAACCTCCGCGAGCCGTTCGAATCCGACTTCGACGGCAAGATCGCCCCGAGCGATCATCACGCCGACACGCTCGGACTCCATCGCGGCGAGCAGCAGCTGTGGGAGGTTCTCGAACGCGCGGGCATTCTCGATCTTCAGCACGATGCCGACGTGGTCCGCATCACGGATGCGGAGTTCCTCGCGCAGGCGATCGACGTCGGCGACCTCGCGAACGAACGACAGGTTGACGAGGTCGGCATGGGCGGCGACGAAGTCGAGGTCGGCGAGGTCCTTCTCGGTGAGCGCTCCCATCGTGAGTTGCGTGTCGGGCACGTTGATGCCCTTCGCGCTCTTCAGCCGCACTCCGCCCTGAGGGACGTCGGTCACCTCGACGCGCAGGCAGTCGTGTTCGACGTGCTCGATGACCCCTCCGATCTTGCCGTCGTCGAACCAGATCGGCTCGCCGGGGAGCGCCACGTCGAAGAGTTCGGGAAGTGTGCAGCCCACGGTGACCGTCGTCGGTTGGGCCGAGGCGACGACGCTCGTGCACCCTGCGGGCGGATGGTCGGGTTCCCTGGTGAGCGCGATCCGATCGCCGATCTGCACTCGAACCGACAGTTCGCTGGGCGCGACGCCGACGATGTGCGCGACGTCGTCGGAACAGCTCACCTCGAGACCGTTGGCGACGTAGGTGGTCTTGGCGCACGTCAGCACGCAACCGTTGCCGGACATCTCGTCGACGGCCCAGCGTCGGCGGGCGCCACGGGCGTCGATCACCTCGACGACGTCACCGACGACACGCCGTCGAATCCAACCGCCGTCGTCGACCTGGAGATGGAGCTGGCCGCCGGGGCTCGGCGACGTGTCGGCACGGCCCTCCGACACATCCAACGCATCGGTGGGGGTGGGTCCGGTCAGCAGGATCGACGCGGGTGCGACGACGCGTCCGTAGGGATCGCGCTGGGGTCGGGCGCGAACCACCGCCGGACCGGCGCTGAGCGAACCGGTACGGAGCTTCGGGCCGGCGAGATCCATGGCGATGAGGGGTGGGGCGTCAGCGCTGTCGTGGCGCAGGTTGGCGATCATCGCGAGCCAGTCATCCGGACCGTCGTGGGCGCAATTGATCCGAGCGAGATCCATGCCGGCGTCGATCAACGCCCCGACGAGGTCCGGGTCGCTCGCGGCCGCGCTCGGCATCGTGACCATGATCCGAGCGACGCGCCCCGGTGCCTGTGGACCGAGGAGGTCAGCGGCGCGTGAGGCGAGCAGGAAGTGACCCTCGCCGTAGCCCACCGCGGCCTTGTCCTGGAGGGTTCCGGACTCGCCGGCGAGCGACTCCAGGATCTCCAACACCGCCTGGACCGTGGCGAGCACGTGTGGTTCCGAGCGTCCGAGCGACGACAGCCCGAACTCCGCGAGCCGGCCCTGCAATCTGCGAATGTCGTGGCGACGGAGCTCCAGATAGTGGATGAGGTTGACAGCAGAACGCAGGTGGCTGGGATGGACGCGTGCGAGCCGATCCTGGTGGGCCGTCTCGGCGGCGATCATGCCGTCGCGAAGTTGACGGACGTCGTCGGCCAGTCCTCGGATCTCCGCGTACCGTTCGACGACATCCACGGCACCACCGTAGGTATGCGTGTCTGAATTCGAGGTGAATGACGGGAGAAATCCCGGGGCTCGCCTGCGTGGTCAGACGACGATGTTGACCATCCGGCCCGGCACGACGATGACCTTCTTGGGGCTCGCTCCGTCGAGGATCGCGACGATCTTGTCGTCGGTGAGTGCCGTTGCCTCGATGACGTCGGCGGTGGCATCGGCGGCGACGACGATGCGTCCACGGACCTTGCCGTTGACCTGCACCGGCACCTCGATCGTGTCGTCGACGAGCAACGCCGGATCGGCCTGCGGGAACGCCACGTAGGTGATCGTGTCGTCATGTCCCAACCGTCGCCACAGTTCCTCGGCGATGTGCGGCACGAGCGGCGAGAGCATGATCACCATCGGTTCGGCGACCTCGCGTGGGGTGGCGTCGAGTTTCGTGACGGCGTTGTTCAGTTCGATCAACTTGGCGATCGCCGTGTTGAACCGCAGCGCATTCATCTCGGTGCGCACGGTGTCGATCGTTCGATGCAGCAGCTTGCGGGTCTCGTCGTCGGCGGGCGCGTCGACCACGGTGCACTCGCCCGTCTGCTCGTCGACCATGGTGCGCCAGAGTCGTTGGAGAAAGCGGTACATGCCGACGACGTCGCGCGTCTCCCAGGGCCGGGACGCGTCGAGCGGGCCGGTCGCCATCTCGTACAGCCGGAGCGTGTCGGCGCCGTACTGCTCGTACATGTCGTCGGGCGAGACGGCGTTCTTGAGGCTCTTGCCCATCTTGCCCCACTCGCGGGTGACCGGCTTGCCCTCGAAGGTGAACCCCGTCTTGTCGTCGCCCTCGATCTTGGTGGCGTCGACGTAGATCTCGCGCTCGTCCTTGTACGCCGCGGCCTGCACGTAGCCCTGGTTGAAGAGGCGGGCGTAGGGCTCCTTCGAGCTGACGTGGCCGAGGTCGTAGAGGACCTTGTGCCAGAAGCGGGAGTAGAGCAGGTGCAGCACGGCGTGCTCGACGCCGCCGACGTACAGGTCGACACCGCCGGGGTGATCGGGCCGGATGTCGGTGCGCGGGCCCATCCAGTACTCCTCGACCTCGCGGTCGACGAAGCGCAGCTCGTTGGTGGGGTCGAGGTAGCGCATCTCGTACCAGCACGAGCCGGCCCACTGCGGCATCACGTTGGTGTCGCGGCGGTACACCTGGGGGCCGTCGCCGCGTTCGGGATACAGGTCGAGTTCGACTTCGACCCAGTCGCCCAACCGGTCGAGCGGGCTCTCCGGGTTGGAGAACTCGTCGTCGGCGTCGAAGGTGCGCGGCGAGAACGACTCGGTCTCGGGCAACAGCACCGGCAACATGTCGTCGGGCACCGAGTGGGGCCGACCGTCGACGTCGTAGACGATCGGGAACGGCTCGCCCCAGTACCGCTGGCGGCTGAACAACCAGTCACGCAGTTTGTAGTTGATCGTCGCCGTGCCGGCGCCGTGCGCCTCGAGCCAGGCGTTCATCGTCGCGATGCCGTCAGCCTTGGTGTCCACCCCGTTCAGGTCGAGTTCGTCGTTCGCCGACTGCACGTACGGGGCATCGCCCACGTAGGCGACCGGCCAGAGCGAGGTGTCGAGCGTCGGCTCGATGCCCTGCGCCTCGAACCACGAGTCCGGTGGCTGCTGGATCGCCGGGATCGGCAGGTCGAACCTCGTCGCGAACTCGAAGTCGCGTTGGTCGCCGCACGGCACCGCCATGATCGCGCCGGTGCCGTAGCCCATCAGCACGTAGTCCGCGATCCACACGGGGATCTCGGCGCCGTTGACCGGGTTGACGGCGAAGGACCCGGTGAAGACGCCGGTCTTCTCGCGGGTCTCGTCCTGGCGCTCGATGTCCTTCTTCTTGCCGGCCAGGTCGCGGTAGGCGGTGACCGCTGCGGCCTGGTCGGGCGTGGTGAGCGCGTCGACGAACGGATGCTCGGGAGACAGGACCATGAACGATGCGCCGAACAACGTGTCCGGGCGTGTCGTGAAGACGGTGATCTCACCGGCCGGCGACGGGAAGTGGACCTCGGCGCCGTAGCTGCGCCCGATCCAGTTGCGCTGCATCGTCTTGATCGCGTCGGTCCAGTCGAGCAGGTCGAGATCGTCGATCAACCGGTCGGCGTAGGTGGTGATGCGCATCATCCACTGGCGCATGCTGCGCTTGAACACCGGGAAGTTGCCGCGGTCGCTGCGACCGTCGGCGGTGACCTCCTCGTTGGCGACGACCGTGCCCAGGCCGGGACACCAGTTCACCGGGGCCTCGCTGACGTAGGCGAGGCGGTGGTCGTCGACGAGGTCGGCGCGTTCGGCCGAGGACAGCTCGGCCCACGGGCGACCGTCGGGGGTCGGCCTCGTTCCTGCTTCGAACTCGGCGATCAGCTCACTCACTGGCCGCGCTCGGTCGAGGTCGTGGTCGTACCAGGCGTTGAACACCTGGCTGAAGATCCACTGGGTCCAGCGGTAGAACTCGGGATCGGTGGTCGACACGCTGCGGCGCGGATCGTGCGCGAGGCCCAGGCGACGGAGCTGGCGGCGGTACGTCGCGATGTTCTCGGCCGTGGTGATCGCAGGATGCTGACCGGTCTCGACGGCGAACTGCTCGGCGGGGAGGCCGAAGGCGTCGAAGCCCATCGCGTGCAGGACGTTGTGTCCCGTCATGCGCTTGAAGCGGGCGAAAACGTCGGTGCCGATGAACCCGAGCGGGTGACCCACGTGAAGTCCGGTGCCGGAGGGGTACGGGAACATGTCGAGCACGAACAGCTTCTCGCCGCGCTCGGCCGCCACTGCGGCGTCGGCGAGCGGGCCGGCGGTGTTCGGCGTCTCGAAGGTGTGGTGCTCGTCCCACCAGTCCTGCCACCGCAGCTCGATGTCCTGGGCGAGCACAGCGTCGTAACGATTCGGAGGGGTGTCGCTCGCGGTGCTCGGGGGATTGGTCACGTCGCTCATACCGGCCGACCAGCCTAGGCAACAGCTCGATGAGTACCGTCCTGGGAATGACGCAGATCAACGGCACGGTGGCAGATGGGTTCGGCGCGGTGGCCGACGCATTCGAGGGGAACTTCTCCGAGTTCGGAGAAGTCGGGGCAGCGTTCTCGCTCTATGTCGACGGCGAGCTCAAGGCCGACCTGTGGGCCGGTGTCGCCGACAAACAGACCGGCCGCTCGTGGGAAGAGGACACGCTGCAGCTCGTGTTCTCGACGACCAAAGGTGCCGCCGCCATCTGCGTGGCTCGGCTGGTGGAGGCCGGAGCGATCTCCTACGACGACGCGGTCGCCCAGCACTGGCCGGAGTTCGCCGAGAACGGCAAGGGTGACATCACGATCGGCCAGCTGATGAGCCATCAGGCGGGATTGCCGTACGCGACGGCTCAACTCTCCTTCGACGACCTGATGGCGGTGACGCCGGTCGTGGACGCGCTCGCCGCGCAGGCTCCCCTCTGGGAGCCGGGCACACGTCACGGATATCACGCCGTCACCTACGGGTGGCTGGCGGGTGAGCTCGTCCGGCGTGTCGACGGTCGCAGCCTCGGGACGTACTTCGCCGACGAGGTCGCTGGACCGCTCGGCCTGGACTTCTGGATCGGGCTGCCCGAATCCGAGGAGCCCCGCGTCTCGCGCCTCGAGCAAGCGCCACCCCCGACGGATCCCGAGGCGTTCGCGCTCATGATGCAGATCGCCGGTCCGGGCACGATGGGCTTCAACGCGCTCTTCATGAGCGGTGTGATGATGGCCGGCCCCGCCGACCCGTTCAACACGCGGGCCGTGCACGCCACCGAGATGCCGGCGGCGAACGGGATCACGACGGCTCGGAGCCTGGCTCGGATGTACGCAGCGACGGTCGCCGACGTCGACGGCGTCCGGCTGCTCGGC
>JBGSII010000266.1:0-14243 GCA_041742555.1 Ilumatobacteraceae bacterium | reverse complement strand
GTCCGTCCCGCGACTGATGCCCGGCCAAGCCGTGATCGTTGGCGTCGGCTCGATCGACTACCCCGCCGAGTTTCAGGGCACCGACCGTGCCACGCTCGGTTCGCTCGGTGTCAGCAAGGTCATCACGATCACGAGCACCTACGACCACCGCGTCATCCAGGGCGCCGAGTCCGGGCTGTTCCTCAAGCGGGTCCACGAGCTGCTGCTCGGCGAACACGACTTCTACGAGGACATCTTCCACGCGCTCGACATGCCGTACGAGGCGGTCAAGTGGCGCCCCGACACCAACCCGATCAATCGTGAAGAAGCGATGCTCGCCAAGCAGATGGCGGTCGCGAAGCTGATTCGTGTGCACCGCGTCCGCGGGCACCTGATCGCCGACCTCGATCCGTTGCGCTGGAAAGAGCCGCTCACCCCGCGCGAACTCGACCCGGCAACCTACGGCCTCACGATCTGGGACCTCGACCGCGAGTTCCTCACCGACGGTGTCGGCGGCGTGCCCAAGATGCGTCTCGGCGACCTGCTCGGCGTACTACGCGATGCATACTGCCGCACGATCGGCGTCGAGTTCATGCACATCCAGAACACCGACGAGCAGCAGTGGGTGCAGGAGCATTTCGAGGGCCAACAGCCCGACATGCCCAAGGAGCGCAAGCACCGCATCCTGGAGCGGCTCAATGCCGCCGAGTCGTTCGAGAAGTTCCTCGCAACCAAGTACGTCGGCACGAAGCGGTTCGGCATCGAAGGTGCCGAGTCGGCAATCCCCGTCCTCGACGAGATCCTGTCGAACGCTGCGGATGCGAACTTCGATGCTGCGGTGCTCGGCATGGCCCACCGCGGTCGCCTCAACGTGTTGTCGAACATCATTGGCAAGAGCTACGAGGCGATCTTCTCCGAGTTCGAGGGCCACATCGACCCCTCGTCGGTCCAGGGTTCCGGCGACGTGAAGTACCACCTCGGTATCAAGGGCAAGTACGTCAGCCAGTCGGGGGCCGACGTCGCCATCGAACTCGCGGCGAACCCGAGCCACCTTGAGACCGTCGGCCCGATCGTGATGGGCATGGCTCGCGCGTTGCAGGACCAGATCGAGCCGGCGGGCGCGTTCAGCGTGCTGCCGGTGCTGATCCACGGCGACGCGGCGTTTGCCGGGCAGGGTGTCGTCGCGGAGTCGCTGGCGATGAGCGACATCGGCGGCTACCGCATCGGTGGCACGATCCACCTGATCATCAACAACCAGATCGGCTTCACGACCGCACCCCAGTACGCGCGCTCGTCGCTGTACTGCTCGGATGTCGCCAAGACGATTCAGGCGCCGATCTTCCACGTCAACGGCGACGATCCCGAGGCCTGTGTCCGAGTGGCCGATCTCGCGTGGCAGTACCGCCAGCGGTTCCACAAGGACGTCGTCATCGACATGGTCTGCTACCGCCGCCACGGCCACAACGAGGGCGACGACCCGAGTTACACGCAGCCGCTGATGTACAAGGCGATCTCCGAGCGGCGCAGCGTGCGCAAGCTGTACGTCGAGTCGCTGGTCCGGCGTGGTGACATCACCGTCGACGAGGCCGAGGAGGCGTTGAGCGACTTCCACGACAAGCTGCAAGTCGCGCTCGACGAGACCCGTTCACAGGCTCCCGCAGCGATCACGGTCCCGAAGCCGCCGAGACCCCTCGGCGTGCTCCCGCACATCACGACGGGTGTCGATCGCGAGGTGCTCGACCGAGTCTTTGCGAAACTCACCGACTATCCGGACGGATTCACGATCCACCCGAAGCTCGGTCGCCAGTTCGAGGCGCGCGCCAAGCTGTACGACGACGGCGAGGTCGACTGGGCGACTGCCGAGGCGCTCGCGATGGGATCGCTCGTGCTCGAGGGTCATCCGGTTCGTCTCGCCGGACAGGACTCCCGGCGTGGCACGTTCAGTCAGCGTCACGCGGCGCTGATCGACTTCGAGACGGGCGAGCCGTGGATCCCGCTCGACGCACTCGGCGCCGAGGACCACTTCTGGGTGTTCGACTCGTTGCTGTCGGAATACGCGGCGTTGGGATTCGAGTACGGCTACAGCCATGCCAATCCGAACGCCCTGGTGATGTGGGAGGCGCAGTTCGGCGACTTCATCAACGGCGCCCAGATCGTCATCGACCAGTACATCGTGGCCGCGGAGGACAAGTGGAACCAGCAGAACGGCGTCGTGCTGCTGCTGCCCCACGGCTACGAGGGACAGGGGCCCGAACACAGCTCCGCGCGCATCGAACGTTTCATGATCCTCGCTGCGGAGGACAACATGCAGATCGTCAACACGACCACTGCCGCCAACTACTTCCACCTGTTGCGGCGCCAGGTTCACAGCGAGCGTCGCACACCGTTGATCGTCTTCAGCCCGAAGCAGGGCCTGCGCATGAAGCAGACACGGTCACCGATCGACTCACTCACGCAGGGGTCGTTCGAGGAAGTGCTCGACGACCCGGGCGGCATCGATCCGGAGACCGTCACGCGCATCGTGTTCTGCTCCGGCAAGGTTGCGTGGGACGCGATCGAAGAGCGCGATCGTCTCGGCGCGCCCGTCGCCGTCGTGCGGATCGAGCAGCTCTATCCGCTGCCCACCGAGCAGATGCTCGGGATGCTCGGAAAGTACGCCAACGCTCGCGAGCTCGTCTGGTTGCAGGAGGAGCCGGCGAACATGGGTGCGTGGCGGTTCATCGAGGCCAACACCTGGCGGGTGAAGGAACAGGGCTACGACCTGCGCCACGTGGCGCGGGTCGAGTCGGGGAGCCCGGCGACCGGCTCCAAGGCGATCCACGACCAGGAGCTGGCAGATCTTCTCGAACGAACCTTCCGCAACCTCTGAGTCGGGCCGGCCATCGCTGGTGTGGTGGCCCGACCAGGTTGCGATGAGCGAGAGGGCGTGTATGCGGTCCGTTCGCTCATCGCTGATGTCGATTGGGCTCAGCGGAGGGGGATTCCCAGCACCGCCTCGAGGTCAGCGATGGCTGCGTCGGCTGCGCCGACCTTGATCGTCGTCATGCCCATCGCCTTGGCCGGCTTCAAGTTGATGCCGAGGTCGTCGAGGAACACGCATTCGGACGGCTCGACGCCGAGGAGATCGCAAGCGATCTCGTAGAAGCGCGGCTCGGGCTTTCGGCAGCCGACCTTGCTCGACTCCACGACGTGGTCGAACATCACCATCACGTCACCGACCTCCATACGCTGCTCGCCGCCGACGACATTGTTGGTGAGGCACGCAGTTCGGTAGCCGGCCCGGATGACGCGGTCGAGGGCGGTGACCATCTCCGGTCGGATCTCGCCCGCGAGCAAGCCGAGCACGGCGGCACCGGGAATACGATGGCCGAGCGCCTCCGATTCGTCGGCGAACAGCCCGTCGAATTCCTGAGGGGTGACGACGTTGCGTTCGAGCAGCGCCCACGCGTTCGCGTCGGGATTGGTGGCGTTCACGCTGCGGATGAAGTCGGTTGGGAGGCCGTTCGTCTCCTCGTACCGGTTGAACGCTTCGAAGGGGCTCGACAGGATCACACCGCCGAAATCCCAGAGCACTGCTCGGATCATGGTCGGCGAGCCTACGATGGCGGTGCGGTAGCGGACGTGATCGACCCCGGGGGAACCCGATGGCATCTCGCCCGGCTGCCCTCGACGACTCAGGAAGAGAAGCAATGACAACATCCAAGGGGCCCAGCCACGTCGTGGTCGACGGGTCCAACATCGCCACCGAGGGGCGCTCGATGCCCAGCCTTGCCCAGTTGAACGAGGCGGTGATGGCGTTCATGGAGGAACATCCCGACACGTCGATCACGGTGGTCGTCGACGCGACGTTCGGCCATCGAATCGACAAGTCCGAGGTCAAGGAGTTCGAGGAAGGCATCTCGAACAACGAGCTGGTGGCGCCACCCGCGGGCGCAGTCGGTCGCGGTGACGCCTTCGTCCTCGCGATCGCGCAGAAGTCGAAGGCCTCGATCCTGTCGAACGACTCGTTCCAGGAGTTCCACGGAGACTACGAGTGGCTGTTCGACGACGGACGGCTGATCGGCGGCAAGCCCGTGCCGCACGTCGGCTGGGTGTTCGTCGATCGTGTGCCCGTTCGGGGTCCGGTGAGTCGCAAGGCGACCGGATCGTCACGTGCTGGATCGCGACGTGGCGCGAAGCGCGACGACGACACGGTTCGCTCAGGTCGCAAGGCGAGTGCCGCCGCGATGGAGCCCATGCCCGTACCGAAGTCGCCGCCGCCGGGTCGGCAGCCCATCGAGCGTCCCGAGGCACCTGCGGCGGAGACGAAGCCGGCAGCCGACGCTGCACGGCGCGAGCGCGCACCGCGCGCCGGCGAGGTGGTCAACGAATTGATGCCGTTCCTCGAGTTCGTCGAGCATCATCCGGTTGGTACGAGCGTCAACGGCACGGTCGAGTCGTATTCGTCGCACGGTGCCTACATCTCGATCGGCGAGCACGGTGTGCGCGGGTACGTACCGCTGCGTCTGATGGCCGATCCGGCGCCGACCAGTGCCCGCAAGGTGATGAAGATCGGCGAGTCGGTGACCTTGGTGGTGGTGAGCTTCGCCCCGCTGCGCCGCAGCATCGACTGCGCCGTGCCCGACATGGCCGACGCGGCGATTGCAGAGGCCAGGGCAGAGCAGGCGACCGAAGCTGCGGCCGAACGCAAGTCGTCCAAGCCCGACGTGACGAAGCGGGCGCCGTCGAAGAAGGAGGCTGCACAGGGGTCGACAACGAAGCGGGCCACGCCCGCGAAGAAGTCGGCGCCCGCCAAGAAGTCGGCAGCGCCCGGCGCGGCTCCGGCCAAACGGCAGGCCTCGACGAAGGAGGCTCCGGCCGACAAGCAGGCATCGGTGAAGCAGGTTGCGCCGGCCACGAAGAAGGCCGCGACGAAGAAGGTCCCAGCGAAGAAGGTCCCAGCGAAGAAGGCCCCAGCCAAGACGGCTGCACCGAAGCGGACCCCAGCGAAGAAGATCCCCACCACGACGACCCCAGCGCGGAAGACAGCGGCGAAGAAGACGACGGCGAAGCAGGCCGCTCCCAAGACGGCCCCGGCGGTGACGGGACAGGCCGGCTGAGATGCGAGTCGTCACCTGGAACATCAACTCGCTGCGCGCCCGCCAAGAACGTGTCGAGGAGTGGATCAGCGAGGTTCAGCCCGACGTCCTTCTCCTGCAGGAGACCAAGCTCGCCGACGACGCGTTCCCTGCACTCGCGTTCGGTGGTCTCGGCTACGACAGCGCTCACTACGGCCAGGGGCAGTGGAACGGCGTAGCCATTCTCTCCAAGGTCGGCATCGACGACGTGGTCACCAACTTCGCGGGAGGGGTCGATCCAGATCCGGACGCTCGCATCATCACTGCGACCTGTGGTGGTGTGCGGGTCAGCAGCGTGTACGTCCCCAATGGACGCTCGCTGGACGATCCCCACTACGAGTACAAGCTCTCGTGGCTCGATCGCCTCGCCGCGCATCTCGCCGCCGACACCGACCCGTCTCGTGACGTGATCGTGGGCGGCGATTACAACATCGCTCCCGACGACCGCGATGTGCACGATCCGGCCAAGCTCGTCGGGGCCACTCACGTGAGCCAACCCGAGCGTGATCGCCTCGCGGCACTCGAATCATGGGGCCTCGTCGACGTGTTCCGCGCTCAGCATGCCGACGATCGCGTCTACTCGTGGTGGGACTACCGGGCCGGCGATTTCCACCAGGGTCGCGGCATGCGCATCGACTTGTTGATGTGTTCGGCGTCGGTGGTACGGCGCGCCGAGTGGTCTGTCGTCGACCGCAACGCTCGCAAGGGCAAGCAGCCGAGCGATCACGCGCCTGTCATCGTCGACCTGGCGGATTGACCGGCATCGGAGCGCTGTCCTGCCGAGCGAACCACCTCGAGGATCTGTGGAGCGAGGCGTTCGGCTGTGATCTGGCCGAACGAGGTGGCATCAGCGAGTTGCTCGACGCTCGTCGGGCGGACCCTGGCGATCGAGGAAAGGTCGCGGTCGCTGCACAGTTGTGCAGGCAGGACATCGACGCGACGTGCGGCTTCGTCGCGCCAGGCCCGCAGCGCCCCGATCAACGGATCGATGCGGGCACGGACGCGCTGCGGTGGGGCCGCCGCGGGTGCCTCGGTGAGATCGAGGTCGGCGATGAACGGGCTGATCGTTCGGGCGTAGCCGCCGCGTCGTGCCGCGGAGGTCACGACGAGCCGATCGCTGGCCCGCGTGAATGCGACGTACAGCAGGCGACCTTCCTCGGCGCGTCCAGCAACGGTGCTCGCCGATTTGTGCGGTACCAGGCTCGTCTCGACGCCGGACACGATCACCGTGTGCCATTCACGGCCCTTTGCGGCATGGAACGTGAGCAGGTCGACTCCGTCGGTCGACGCGTCGTCGAACGGGTTGGTGGTCGCAACCCAGGCGCGGAACGTGGCGCCGTCGGCCAGTGGTTGCTCGCGTAGGAAGTCGAGCGCTGCCGCGGCGACGCGCCGTTCGGGATCGCCGACGGCGTCGGATGGCGTGTCGAGTGCGTCGCTCCCGGTCTCGGCGCTGCGGCGTCGGAGCGATTGTGGAACCGGAGGGGCGTCGAGGACGTCGTGAGCCCATCCTCGAAGGCGAGAGGCCGAGCCCAGCGCAGCCGCCTGTCGAACAGCGGCCTGGAGCGGTGTGCCGATGGCGGTGGCGTTGCGCCGCGCCGGGAGTCCCGCCCGTTCGAGCGCGTCGGCAATCGGACCCAGCTGGACGTTGGTGCGTGCGAGCACTGCGACCTCGCCGGTGCGCACGAGGCTGGGATCGCAGCGAAGCAGGACCGAGGTGATGAGGCGGGCCTCGTCGGCCTCGTCGTCGGCCGCCAGCCGTTCGACGGTCGCGCCGTCGGCGCGGTTCGAGACGAGGGGACTCGCTTGATCGGTGGCGGTGAGGACATGGACGCCTGCCGCGACGATCTCCGGGGTGCACCGGTGGTTGACCGGGAGTCGGATGACCTCGATGCCGGGGAAGCGCGTCTCGACATCGACGAGCAGGCTCGGGTCCGCGCCGTTGAAGCCGTAGATCGCTTGCGCCGGATCGCCGACGAGGAACAGGTCGTCCCGGCCGGAACGGAGCAGGTCGACGATCGAGTGTTGGAGCGGGTTGAGATCCTGCGCTTCGTCGACCAGGAGATGACGGAATCGCCACCGGACGGTGTCGGCGAAGCTCTCGTCGCGCCGCAGGTCGCGGATCGTGTGGGCGAGGACGTCGTCGAAGTCGATGATGCCGCGACGGCGCTTGAGGGTCTCGAAGTCCGCGTACACCGCTGCGCACCGGTCGATGCCCGGGCCGGGGTGTCGTTGCTCGCGCCGCGCCACCGAGGCGTAGCGGCCCGGCTCGATTCCTCGGGCCGAGGCCCAGTCGATCTCGGCCACGTAGGCGCCGAGACTGCGGCGATCACCTGCGTCGATGGCGTCGCCGACCAGGCGACGCCGGTCGTTGACGACCGTCAGCGGACGGCGGTCGGTGTCGGCCCATCGCTGCTTGAGCACGCCGAGCATCACCGAGTGGAAGGTGCCGGCTTCGACGTGGTCGCGGATGCCGAGGCGCAACAGTCGCCTGCGCATCTCGCCGGCCGCCTCGCGGGTGAACGTCAGGGCGAGCGTGTGTCGGGGATCGGCCGATTCGGTGGCGATGCGGTGAGCGATGCGCCGAGTCAGCACACGGGTCTTGCCGGAACCAGCTCCCGCGATCACAGCGACCAGTCGCGACTCGCAGGTCACGGCCGCGCGCTGATCGGCGTCCTGGTCGGCGATCAGCGCGTCCGCATCCACGTCGTCACTGTAGAAGACCCCGCCGTCCACTCCGCCCGCCGCCCGCGACGACCCGGTCTGCGATGAGCGAAGGGTGCCGCATGCGGTCCTCTCGCTCATCGCGACGGGCTGCATCCGGTCTGCGATGAGCGAAGGGTGCCGTCTACGGTCCTCGCGCTCATCGCAGGAGAGTGGGGAGGTCGGTGGGAACATGTGTTCCCAGGTTAGAATCCGGGGGATGGCTGACACGGTGACGCCTCAGAACCCCACGCTCGATCTGGTGGCGCCCGACGAGGCGTTGCTGCACGCGCCGCCACCCAGCAACTACGCGGCGCTCGACGACGCCCGGTTCCGGGTGGTGTCCGACTTCGAGCCGGCGGGCGATCAGCCCGCAGCGATCGCCGCGTTGAGCAAGGCGATCGACGAGGGACAGCGGTTCCAGACACTCCTCGGTATCACCGGGTCGGGAAAGTCGGCGACCATCGCCTGGACGATCGAGCAGACTCAGCGGCCGACGCTGATCCTCGCGCCGAACAAGTCGCTGGCAGCGCAGCTCGCCCAGGAGATGCGCGAGTTCTTCCCCGACAATCGCGTCGAGTACTTCGTCAGCTACTACGACTACTACCAACCCGAGGCGTACATCCCGTCGAGCGACACCTACATCGAGAAGGACTCCTCGATCAACGACGAGATCGATCGACTCCGGCACTCGGCGACCGCCGCGCTGCTCACCCGACGCGACGTGATCGTCGTCGCGTCGGTGTCGTGCATCTACGGCATGGGAAATCCCGAGGAGTACCGCGGCAATCTGCTCGATCTCAGCGTGGGTGTCGACTACGACATGCGCAACATCCTGCGCCGGCTGGTCGACATGCAGTACGACCGCAACGACATGACCCTCGGCCGCGGGAACTTCCGGGTGCGCGGCGACACGATCGAGGTGCACCCGGCGTACGAGGAGTCGGTGCTTCGCATCGAGATGTTCGGCGACACGGTCGACCGCATCACCACCATCGACCCGTTGACCGGCGAGCAACTCAGCGAGTTGCAGCGCGCCCACGTGTTCCCGGCCACCCACTACGTCACCGGGCCGGAGCGTCTCCGCTCGGCGATGGCCGGAATCGAGGTCGAACTCCAGGAGCGGCTGCAGTGGTTCGAGGAGAACGACAAGCTGCTCGAGGCACAACGGCTCCGGATGCGCACGCAATACGACCTCGAGATGATGAGTGAGGTCGGCTACTGCAACGGCATCGAGAACTACTCGATGCACATGGACGGCCGCGTCCCGGGCGAGCCGCCGTTCACCCTGCTCGACTACTTCCCCGACGACTACCTGCTCGTGATCGACGAGAGCCACGTCGCCGTCCCACAGCTGCACGGCCAGTTCGCCGGCGACCGCAGCCGCAAGGACATGCTCGTCGAGCACGGATTTCGCCTGCCGTCGGCGCGCGACAACCGCCCGCTCACGTTCGAGGAGGTGCTCGAACGCGTCAACCAGTGTGTCTTCCTGTCGGCGACGCCCAGCGACTACGAGCTGCGTGTGTCGACCAACGTCGTCGAGCAGATCGTGCGCCCCACTGGCCTGGTCGATCCCGAAGCGATCATCAAGCCCACCAAGGGTCAGATCGACGATCTGATGGAGATGGTCAACGATCGGATCGCACGTGGTGACCGGGTGCTCGTCACGACGCTCACCAAGAAGATGGCCGAGGACCTCACCGACTACTTGCTCGAGCAGGGCCTGCGGGTCCGTTACCTCCACTCGAACATCGATACGATCCAGCGCATCGAGATCCTGAGGGGCCTGCGCCTCGGCGACTTCGACGTCCTGGTCGGCATCAACCTGTTGCGCGAGGGGCTCGACCTGCCCGAGGTCTCACTCGTGTGCATCCTCGACGCCGACAAGGAGGGGTTCCTGCGCTCGGAGACCTCGCTGATCCAGACCATGGGTCGTGCTGCGCGCAACGTCGACGGCCAGGTCGTGATGTACGCCGACACGATCACCCGATCGATGCAGGCGGCGATCGACGAGACACAGCGACGTCGCAAGGTGCAGATCGCCTACAACCTCGAACACGGCATCAACCCGCAGACGATCCGCAAAGCGGTGGGCGACATCCTCTCGCTCCTGAGACCGGACGACACAGCGCCGTTCCCCGGCAAGGACAAGCGTCGTCAGCGCGAACGCGACAAGGTCCAGCGCGATCTCAAGTCCTTGCCGCAACAGGAGTTGGCGCGCCTGATCCAGACATTGGAGGAAGAGATGCACGAGGCGTCGGCGGAGCTGAAGTTCGAATACGCCGCCAAGCTCCGCGACGAGATCAACGACCTTCGTCGAGAGCTCCGCGACGCCCAGTAGTCGGTCGGCGCCGCCGAACCGTCAACAGATGCGCGGAAGTTGTTCGCCGAGCGGGCGGTCGACCACGCGGGTCCCTCCGAGGCCGGTGCGGGCCACCACGACACCGGGGTGGGCGTCGACCACGGTTCCGATGCGGGTGGCTCCAGTTGCGCACCGCTGCGAACGCATCGCCTCGACCACAGCATCGGCGTCTGCCGCAGGGACGAACCCGACGAGGACTCCCTCGTTCGCGACGTGCAGTGGGTCGAGGCCGAGGAATCCGCAGGCCGAGCGGACGGCCTCGGGCACGGGCACGGCGCG
Source organism: Ilumatobacteraceae bacterium (assembly GCA_041742555.1). GTDB lineage: Bacteria > Actinomycetota > Acidimicrobiia > Acidimicrobiales > Ilumatobacteraceae > Sva-07. Next base: position 3,806 of record JBGSII010000266.1, on the reverse strand, counting down.
TTCGTCGAACTCGATGCCGACCATCGCCGTTTCTGCCAGCTCGCACAGGCTCGTGCCGAGGCCGCCGCGGGTGCAGTCCCGCATCGCATGGACATCCGGGCACGCGTCGAGCATCGCGGCGACGACGCCGTAGAGGGGGGCAGTGTCGGAGCGGATCTCGGTGCCGAACTCGAGCCCCTCGCGGACGCTGAGCACGGCGATGCCGTGCGCGCCGATGGGTCCGGACACGATGACGACGTCACCCGCCACGATCCGGTGCGGCGACAGTTCCACCCCTTCGGCGACGATGCCGATGCCAGCGGTGTTGACGTACAGCCCGTCGCCGTGGCCGTGTTCGACGACCTTGGTGTCACCGGTCACGAGCTGGACCTCGGCGTACTCGGCGGCGCGCCCCATGGCTGCGGCGACCCGGTGGAGCGCGTCGAGTTCGAGGCCTTCCTCGAGGATGAAACCGGTCGAGAGCGCCAGGGGTCTGGCGCCGCTGACGGCGAGGTCGTTGACCGTACCGTTGACGGCGAGTTCCCCGATGTTGCCGCCGGGGAAGAACAGCGGCCGCACGACGTAGCTGTCGGTGGTCATCGCCAGGCGACCTCCGGCGGCGAGCGCGATGTCGACGAGAGCAGCGTCGGTCGGCGTGGCGTCCACCGCGGCGGCGCCGAACGCCGGCAGGAAGAGATGTTCGATCAACTCGGCCGACAGCCTGCCGCCGCCACCGTGGCCGAGCACGATGCGCTGGTGGTCGCGCAGGGGCATCGGGCAGGACCAGCCTTCGATGTCGTCGGCGGTCGCCGCTCGGACGTCATCGCGGTCACCCATCGGCGTCTCCACGGCCGATCGAGACCGGGGTCGTGACTCGGCGGTACTGGTAGTACGCGGCACAGGCGCCCTCGCTCGACACCATCGTCGCGCCAAGTGGTCTGCGCGGGGTGCAGGTCGTGCCGAAGCACGCACACTCATCCGGCTTGATCAGGCCCTGGAGCACCTCGCCTGCCCGGCACGACGTCGGCTCCTCGACGCTGACGCCACCGACCTCGAAGCGCCGCTCCGCGTCGAAATCGGCGTAGTTGCCGGCGAGCCGCCAGCCGCTCGCCGGGATCATCCCGATGCCGCGCCAGCGTCGATCGCACACCTCGAACACGTCAGCGAGCATCGCTCGTGCCGCGGGGTTGCCCTCCGAACGCACCGCTCGCGCGTAGGCGTTGTCGACCTCGCTGCGGCCTGCTTCGAGCTGGGTGATCGCGCGGCGGATGCCGTCGAGCACGTCCAGTGGCTCGAACCCGGTCACCACGATCGGCACGCGGTACCGCTCGGCGAGCGGGACGTACTCGTCGATGCCCATCACCGTGCAGACGTGTCCGGCTGCGAGAAAGGCGTCCACCCGCGACGTTCCCGACCTCATCATTGCGTCGATCGCCGGTGGGACGAGGACGTGGCTGACCAGCATCGAGAAGTTGTCGAGCCCGCGTCGGCGCGCCTGGAAAACCGCCATCGCGTTGGCAGGCGCCGTCGTCTCGAACCCGACACCGAAGAAGACGACCTGCTGGGACGGGTTGCCCTCCGCGATCTCGACCGCGTCGAGCGGCGAGTACACCACGCGCACGTCGCCACCGTGTGCTCGCACGCTGAACAGGTCGTGGGTACTGCCGGGCACCCGCAACATGTCGCCGAACGAGCAGAACACCACGTCGGGGCGTGCGGCGATCGCCAGCGCCCGATCGATCGTCTCGAGCGGCGTCACACAGACCGGACAGCCGGGACCGTGGATCAGCTCGACCAGCGACGGCAGCAGCTGATCGATGCCGTTGCGGATGATCGAGTGTGTCTGACCTCCGCACACCTCCATGATCGCCCACGGCCGCGTGACCGTCCGCTCGATCTCGGCGAAGAGTCCGGCAGCCAGATCGGGATCGTTGAACTCGTCGAGGTACTTCACGAGGCTCCACCCGGCGGCACGGCATCGGGCGCGTCCGGGGAGCCGGTGTCGACCTGCGCGGGCATCGCCGCGCCGAGGCCGAACTCGTCGTCGAGCAGTCCGATCTCGCGCATCATCGCGAGCGTCTCGAGCGCGGATGCCTCGTCGAGGACCGTGATCGCGAAGCCGGCGTGGATGATCGTGTAGTCACCGATCTGCGCCTCGGGCACGTAGGCGAGACAGACCTCCTTGGTGACACCGCCGAAGTCGACGGTGGCCATCGTGGTTCCCCGATCATCGCGGATGGAGGTGACCTTGCCGGGAACACCGAGACACATCAGGAACTCCGCTCGTCGATGTCGCCGAGCATCGCCACTCCGGCGATGACCGCCTGTCCGAGGGACAACCCGCCATCGTTGGGGGGCACGAGGCGGTGGGTCAGCACCTCGTACCCATCGAGGCGCTCGCGTACGAGGTGGGTCAACAGCGCGTTCTGGAAAGCCCCGCCGGTGAGCGCGACCGGACGATCACCGGCGTGGTCGGCAGCGACTCGCCCGACGACGTCGGCGACAGCGTGATGGAACGCGGCGGCGAGGTCGGCCGGTGCGGCACCGGCCAGGAGTGACTCGACGACGGCGGACAACACCGGACGCGGGTCGATGACGTCGGGACCGCCCGGTGTCCGCCGGAGACCGAACCGCAGCTCGACGCGCTGGGGGTCACCTCGTTCGGCGAGGTGCTCGAGCTCGATCGCCGCCTGCGCTTCGTAGCTCACCCGGTGACGCACAGCGAGCAGCGAGCTGACCACGTCGAACAGGCGCCCCATGCTGGTGGTCGGCACGCAGCCGACACCGCGTTCGACCTGGCGAGGTACGACCGAGCGCTCGACCGGGTCGCACGCGGCGACCGCGGCCAACCGATCGTCGAGGGGAATGCCGAGCGCCGTGAGGTAGGCGATCGCGATACGGCACGGATTGCGGACCGCGTCGTCTCCGCCGGGCAAGGGAAGTGCGGCGAGGTGGGCGATGCGTTCGAACCCCGCATATCCCGCGTGCAGGACCTCGCCGCCCCACACCTGTGGTGAGCCGTCGGCGGCCTCGCCGAAACCCGTGCCGTCGAATGCGAACCCGAGCACCTCGTCGTCGAGCCCCAAACCGTGTTCGGCCATCACGGCGGCGACGTGGGCGTGGTGGTGCTGGACGTCGACGATCCGTGGATGGGTTGCCTTCGGCCACACGGAGGGCATGCGACCGATCGCCCAGCGGCGGGTGAGGTACGCCGGGTGCTGGTCGACACCGATGGCAACGGGGTCGACGCGGTACATCGCAGTGAACGCCGCCACGCTCGCCTCGAACGCCGCGAGGGTGGCGAGGCTCTCCATGTCGCCGATGTGCTGACCGACCCACGCGTTCGCGCCCGCCGCGACGCAGCACGTGTTCTTCAGCTCGCCGCCGGCGCCGAGGACCGGGGGGACTTCGAACCGCAGTGCGATCGGCACCGGCGCGTACCCACGCGAGCGCCGGATCGGCTGGACGTCACCGCCGATCACCCTGACGACCGAATCGTCGCACGGCACCTCGATCGGGCGATCGTGGGTGCAGAAGGCGTCGGCGAGGTCGGCGAGGCGTTCGATGGCATCGGCATCGTCGAAACAGATCGGCTCGTTCGATCGGTTGCCCGACGTCATCACCACCACGCGGGGTGGCTCGACCGTGGCGCCGGGCACCGGCTGGAAGAGCAACTCGTGGAGCGGTGTATAGGGCAGCATCACACCGAGCAGCGGGTTGCCGGGGGCGACTCCCGGCGCAAGGCCTGCGTCGGCCCGACGTCGAAGCAGCACGATCGGTCGGGCCGGCGACGTCAGGGCCTGGGCCTCGACCGGGCCGACCTCGCC
>JBGSII010000265.1:0-3133 GCA_041742555.1 Ilumatobacteraceae bacterium | reverse complement strand
GCAGTAGGACCTGAGGGTCTCCGAGCAGGGCGCCCGCCAGGGCCAGGCGTTGGCGCATGCCGAGCGAGAACCCGCCGGTGCGTTGGTCGGCGGCCGACTCGAGACCGACCTCGGTCAGCACCTCGTCCACCCGGGACGCCGGAATCGAGCTCATTGCCGCCATGGCCCGGAGGTGGTTTCGAGCCGTGTGCCCGGGGTGCATGCAGCGTGTGTCGAGTACAGAGCCAACCAGGCGGGCGGGATGCCGGAGGTCGTTGTAACGGACATCCTCGTAGCGGATCTCGCCATGGTCGGGGTGGGTGAGCCCCACCATCATCCGCATCGTGGTCGACTTGCCGGCGCCGTTCGGGCCGACGAAGCCGGTGACTCGTCCGGCCGCGACCTCGAAGCTCATCTCGCGGACGGCGATGCGGTCGCCGTAGTGCTTCGTGATTCCTGAGACGGTGATCATGATGTGGTGTCCATTCCTGTTCGTTGGTGCCCCCATCCTGCGGATCCTGCACCGCCGGCACATCAGGAGTCCGGCCACTTGCACACCGTCTGATCGGCCGGTTCGTGGATCGTTCTTTCGGCCGATCCGCTCGACGCTTGGATTCCGTACGCTTGCCCCGTGGTCTTGGAGACGAGTCGTTCGTACTGGTCGGAGCCACGGGCGGCAGATCCGCCCGGACCGGGTCGGCGCGACTGGTTGCTCGTGGCGATCTTGGTGGCAGCAGCGACGATCGAGGCGTTTGCCAGGGAGCAACTGGTGTGGAGCGGCGCCTCGCTGGTCGTGACCGTGGGCGTCGCGTGCCTGTTGCCGTGGCGCCGCGTGCGGCCCCTGTTGGTGGTCGCTCTCGCGTTCGGGACGATGAGTGCCGTCGAGGTGGTGTCGCTCGTGCAGGGCGTGGAGTGGGAAGGGCTCACCACCGCCGTCTTCCTGCTCCTGCTGCCGTACGCACTCGCGCGTTGGGCTTCAGGGCGCGAGGTCGGCGTCGGTCTCCTCGTCATGTCGGTTCCGGTCGTCCTCACTGCCGTCGCCGGCGATCGGGTCGGCGACACCGTCGGCGGTGCCGTCGTGCTCCTGCTCGCCTGCGCCATCGGGTTCGCCGTCCGATACGCGAGCGAGCTGCGAACCGAGGAGATCGCCGGTGTGCGGTCGCGTGAGCGAGAGGAGCTGGCGCGCGAGCTCCACGACACCGTTGCCCATCACGTCTCCGCCATCGCCGTTCAGGCCCAGGCCGGCCGGGTCGTTGCTGCCACCCGACCCGAGGCTGCGATCGAAGCGTTGTGGGTGATCGAAGAAGAGGCGAGCCGCGCCCTCGAGGAGATGCGTTCGATGGTCGGCTCCCTGCGCCGAGGCGATCAGGCCGATCTCCGGCCACAGCAAGGCGTGCGCGACCTGCGCCAGCTCGAGCGTCTGGGCGAGCAATCGCGACCGCGAGTGAGGGTGACCTTCGCCGGCGAGGTCGATGAACTCCGTCCGTCGGTCGACGTCGCCTGCTTTCGCCTCGCGCAGGAGGCGGTCACCAACGCACTCCGGCACGCTCGACATGCGTCGGACGTGCACGTGCGTGTCGACGGTGGCAAGGATCTCGTCCGGCTCACGGTCGTCGACGACGGGGAGGGCGGCGGCACATCGACGCCCTCCGCATCGGGGTTCGGGCTCATCGGCATGGCCGAACGGGCCAAGCTCCTCGGCGGCACGTTCGCCGCCGGTCCGAGCGCAGGCGGCGGCTGGACCGTCGAGGCCACGCTGCCCCGTCGAACGGTGACCAGATGACCATCCGGGTCCTGATCGCCGACGACCAGGACATCGTGCGCACCGGACTGCGCATGATCCTCGACGCCCAGCCCGACATCGAGGTCGTGGGCGAGGCAGTTGACGGACGCGACGCCCTCGAGCTCGCTCGCAGTTTGCGTCCCGACGTGTGCCTCTTCGACATTCGGATGCCCGAGTACGACGGCATCGAGGTCACCCGCCGACTCGCGGGACCAGACGTCGCAGATCCGCTGGCCGTCGTCGTCATCACCACGTTCGACATGGACGAATACGTCCACGGTGCGCTCAAGGCGGGAGCCCGCGGATTCCTCCTCAAGGATGCCGGTCCCGAGCTCCTCGCTCAGGCGGTGCGCTCCGCCGCCGCCGGCGACGCGCTCATCGCTCCGAGCGTCACCGCCCGCCTGCTGGCGGCGTTCTCCGAACTCGGCGCGTCCGCCGGGGAGCAGGCGGTGCAGCCGATCGACCCCCTCACCGAGCGGGAGGAGGAGGTGCTCGTCACCGTCGCCCGCGGCCGCACCAACGCGGAGATCGCCGATGACCTCCACATCAGCCTCAGCACCGTGAAGACCCACCTCGCCAGCCTGATGAGCAAACTCGGCGCCCGCAACCGCGTCGAGCTGGCGATGTGGGCCTACGAGACCGATCGAATGCCGATCAACTGAGACGGGCGACCGATCGCATCACCACATCGAGGTGGACGCTGTTGGCGGAGGTGGACGGGAATCGAACCCGCCGGACGGGGATCGCCCGTCCCAACCGCTTTGAAGGCGGCGGAGCCCACCAGGTGCTCGGACACCTCCGAGCCTGACACTACCCACCGTCGAGGTTGTCGGCGGCAACGAGCGTCGGTACTCTCGCCCCACCGGCTCTCCCCATGCATCCACCCGCTGATCGGGGGAACGTCATGGTCACACTCTGCTGGGCCGCCAAGGGCGGAAGCGGAACCACCGTCGTCGCAGCCGCACTCGCGCTGAGTTCACAGCGTCCGTCGCTGCTCGTCGATCTCGACGGCGAGATCCCCGCCGTCCTCGGCCTGCCCGAACCCGATCGGCCCGGCGTTGCCGACTGGCTCGAGAGCGACGCGTCGACCGAGCACCTCGCCGAGCTGTTGATCGAGATCGGCCCTCGGGTCTGGTTGCTGCCGTGGACCTCTACCGCCTCGGAAGCCTCGCTGCGTGTCGCCACCGGACCGGACGCCAGGTGGACGATCTTCGCCGACTGGCTGCGCGACTGGTCACATCAATGGGGCTGCGACGTCACGATCGACGTCGGGAGCCGTGTCCCGCCCGAACCGCTCGCAACACACGCCGCCCGGTCGCTGCTCGTCACGCGGCCGTGCTACCTGTCGTTGCGTCGCGCGGTGCGCAGCGC
>JBGSII010000264.1:0-8929 GCA_041742555.1 Ilumatobacteraceae bacterium | reverse complement strand
TCTTCCGATCTCGCGGCCCGAGACGCTGCCGCCCTCCACGGCGCGACGCCGTGGGTGATGCGAGCGCACGTGGCGCTCGATGGCCTGCAGGCCAGCTCGAGCTGACCTCTGAGCGCGTCATGTCTGGCCGAGGGGCCGTCGCATCCGGTTCGGTCGGAGCCGACGATGAACGACATGAACGACGGCAACGACGACTGGGGCAGTGCTGAGTGGGTCGAGGGGATCGACGTCTGTGAGCATCACTGCGTCGACTTCGACACGGCGGCCGCGCAGGGCGTACGTGTGGTGCTCGTGCGCGCGGGTCGAGGAACCCGTCAAGATTCCCGGTGGATCGAGAACGTGCGAGCTGCCGGAGCGAGTGGTCTCGAGGTGGGTTCCTACTGGCACCTGTACCCGTCGCGCACGTCGGCCCACCATCAGGCGGAGCTCTGGATGTCGGCGGTGCGTGGCGCAGCCGGCTGGGGCTTCGGGTGCGGACACTGGGCCGACATCTCCAGCCCCGACGGCTTCGACCCGTTCGATCTCGGTCGGTATGTCGCCGCCTTCCTGCGGCGTGCCGACGAGCTCCTGGTCGACCAGGTCGGTGTCTTCGCGTCGAGCGACTTCCTGACGCGCCACGTGCACTTCGACGATCCGGGTCGTCCGCGCTGGCAGGACGGCTCGTCCGTCCGAGACGACACCGCTTCCGTCGGGGTTCGTACGCGTGTCGCAGACCGAGGGTCGCCGGGTCGGCATCGTGTGCGTCTCGCACGTGCGGCGGAATCCAACGCGGTGGTTCCGAACCCGATCCCGGGGCTCGTCGCCAGAGGAGCAACGGAGACGCTGGACGACTGGCGGGCGCGATGGATCCGCACGCCCCAGGTGACGTATCTGCAGGCTGCGCTGAACGAGATGGGGGCCGAACTCGTCGTCGACGGCGTCTACGGGCCGGCGACCGACGCTGCTGTCCGGACCTGTGGGTTGCTGTGTCGTCGCGACCGCCTCGAGTGGCCGCTCGATGCGTTGGTCGCGGCGGCGCTGGGTGCCTGCTAGACCTTGCGGTGACATGCGTCTGGTCAACGGTGTGTTCATGGGGGGCGGAGCGAAGCTGATCGCCTACGCAGGTGCCCTGAAGGCCACGCGGGAACGCGACATCTGGTTCGGCGGCGTCGCCGGTTCCTCGGCGGGTGCGATCGTCGCCTCGCTGATCGCTTCGGGGATGCAACCGGACGACCTCGAAGCGGCCATTCCCGCCGGCTTCGCCAAGGTCAAGACGTCGAAGGCCGTGCGATTCGGAAAGGCGGTGGCCGGAACGGCGACGTCGTTGTTCGAGAGCGCCGGCCTGCGTGAATGGCTCGATGCGAAGCTCGCGGAGCAGATCCCGCAACGCGAACGCGAGGGTCCGGTGACGTTCGCCGAACTCCACCGGGCGACTCGGATCGAGCTCTACGTGCTGACGATGGACCTGGCGACCGGGCTTCCGGTCGTGTTCTGTCGGCGGACGACCCCGGACGTCGAGGTGTCAGGTGCCGTCGCTGCATCGGCGGCGATCCCGGGAGCGTTCCCCGCCGGCCGAGCCGTCTTCGACAGCGCGGATCACGGTGCGGTGGTGCACCAGCTCGTCGACGGGAGTTCATGGGCCAACTACCCGTCGTTCGTGTTCCAGGACCGCTCGTTCCGAACCTGGCTCGCCGGCGAGGCGCAGGGCGCTCGTCCGTGGTCCGCATACGATCGGGCCGAGTGGGAACTCGAGGGGGCGCGCCCGCTGATCGGCTACATCCTGGGAGATCCCGAGCCGCTGGAGCACCGCAACTCCATCGGGTTCGTCCCGCTCGGAGGCCCGGAGGTGAACCGCCGTTTCGACCGAGGACCCACCTACACGTCGCCGAAGCCGGCGACCTATCTGTTCGGATCGCTCCTCTCGAGCGACTGGATGCGTCTCGCGGTCGGCATCGCGCTGGTCATCTGGGTCGCGCTGAGTGTGGTCGTGCTGCCCGTCGCGTTCCGGCGGTACTCCACCTGGTTGGCGCTCTGGCTGCCCGACGTCGTGTACCCGTTCGTGCTCGTCGGCTCGCTCGCTGTGGTCGTCGTGGCGATCGTGGTCGCCATCGTCGCGATCGGTGGCTTGATCCTCGTCGGCCGGCTCATCGCCGAGACCCTGCTGCCGGCGGTGAAAGCGACGCTGGGGGTCCCGCTCGAGGTGGCACCGTGGATCGGCCTCGGGGAGGACTCGATCGTCGTTCGGGTTCCGCGCGAGGGACTGCACACCGTCGACTTCGACGTCGACCCGGCGGTGCGCGATCGGGCGATCGCGGCTGCCCGCGACAGCGTTGGTCGTCAGCTCGACGACGACGTCGCTCGCGATCGACTCGAGGCGCTCTTCACCGGGATGTCTCCGACCCCGGCCCCGTACCGGCGCGGCGAGCGCACCGTGCGGATCGAGTCGCCGTCGGATCGGGCAGGTTTCGTCGAGGTCGCCGTCATGGCCGCCGCGTCGGCGGTCGTCGGCGCGCTCGCCTGGTGGGCTGCCAACACGGCCGGATCCGAGACGATCTGGCTCATCGTGCTGGCCGTGGTCCTCTCATTCGTCGCCGTCGTCGCCGCGGTCTGGTACGTGGGGGGACGTGCAGCGCAACGCGCAGCGACTCGCTCGCTGTACGGCGTGGGCGTCACCCCACACCGCCCGGAACGGATGGCACGGGTCCTGATCGTGGCCGGAGTCGGGCTGCTGGTCGCCGGCGCCGTGCTCTCGGTGATCGCCGCGGACGACCGCTCCGACGACACGGTGACGGCGAGGGTGATCGCTGCCGAGCTTGCAACTGCGCCGGTCGATGACGGCCAGAACATCTACCTGATGCTCGACGAGAACGGCGACGAGTTGATGGTCGAGAGCAAGCGACACCTTCGGCTGAACGAGCGCGCGTTCGTCAGCGTCGGCGACGGGACGGCACCGGAACTGGCGGGAGCGCTCGATGACACTCGGTTCGCGATCGCCGTCATCTGCTGCGTGCTCGGCCTCGGGCTGGTGACCTCGGGGGTCAGGAGCCATCGTTGGGCGGTCAGGTGCGCACGGCTCGACGCGCTCGTGGCCGGCTGGCAGCGGACCTGACGGGCGGAGCCTGGAGTGGCGCGCGTTTTCATCAGCTATCGCCGGGCGGACGGCCAGTACGCAGTGGGGTGGATCGAGGAACGACTCGCCCAACTCGACGAGGTGACCTCGGTGCGCACGGCGTTCCGTGACAACACCAACCTGCGCATCGGCGACGACCTCCCGGACGTCTTGGCCGCGGAGGTCGAGCGTTGTGATGTCCTGATCGCGGTGATCGGTCCCGACTGGCACGGCTCGAGGACAGACGGCCTCGCTCGGATCCTCGACCCGAACGACTGGGTGGCACGCGAGATCGAACTCGCGCTGCGATTCGGCAAGCGGATCGTCCCCGTGCTGATCGATGGGATGGAACCGCTCGCCGCCGACACGCTCCCATCGGCGTTGCAGCCGCTGGTCGAGTTGTTGGCATTGCGCTTCCGAGACGTGGAGGACCTCGATCGCCTCGATCAAGAGGTGCGTGGGTACCTGGACGGTCTCGACCGGGAGCGGGCCCGGCTCCATGGTCTCGACCAGCCGATCGTCGTGCCGTCGTTTCGCCAACCCTGGTGGATCTGGTTCGCGTCGGCGGCCGCCGGCGCCGTGGGGGTTCTCGTCGGGTACTTCATCGTCGTGCTCGGCAAGTCGGAGGTGAACACCACATGGCGTTGGCTGTCGGCAGTCTCCGTCGGGGTCTGGTCGTCATGTTTCGTGGTCGGCGTCTCGTATTTCCGTCGTGTGCTGTCCGACCTGATCGAGATGCGTTGGCGCACGGTGCTTCGCACCGCGTTGCTCGCGGTGATCCTGGTGGGTCTGACCGTGAGGGCATTCGCTCCCGGCGGGGTCGACCAGACCTGGGTGAACACCGCGCAAGGGATGCTCGCGGTGGTGTTGATGTCGCCGTGGATCGTCATGATGCTCGCCGTCGAGTGGTCGACCACCACCTCGGACGCGCTCCGCCACCGTGCGATGGTCGTGGCAACCCATGCCCGGGACCTCGCTGTCGCCACTGTCGTGGTTGTCGTGGCGCTGACCTTGTCGGTGGTGACGACGGCCACGCTCGTCTTCGACGAGGGCACGAGTGAGGGCCCAGGTGATTCGCTGTCGATGGTGTTCTTCGGGATCTTCTTGACGCTGATCGTCCTCGGCGCGCTCGTGTACTCGTCCAAGGCGCTGGTGCACGAGTCCGACCTGATCCGTGCCGAGATCATCGACCTGGCGCCCGCCTACCGACAGAACGTCGACGCCGCGTTGGTCGGCGCGGGCCTCGATGGCCGCTCGCCGCTCGTCTGGCTCGCGTTCGTTCCGGCAGCCATTGCGTTCGTCTCGGTCGCGTCGAACGCGACCTGGTGAACTGGACATCGATCGAGAGGGACACCCCATGAGCATCGAGACGAAGGTCGTCGAAGTCGCGGTCGGGCAGGTCAAGGGATACCTGTACCCGACCGAGGCCGAGAGAGCGGCCGCCTACGAGTTGCTCATCGAGCTGTCGACGCGCACCGCCGGTACACAACTCGCCTCGACGAACGGTTCGATCCGGGACGAGTTGGACAGCATCGCCGAGATGTTCGTCCTCACGCGGGAGATCCTGCGACGCCACGGCACGGACACCGTGAAAGGAGGGGGTGGCAATCTGAGCCTCGCCGTCGTGGCGGTCCGCGTGTTGAACGAGGTGTTCCGACCCGTCCTGTCGCGGTGGGATCCGATCCTGCGCCATCACGAGGGCCGACGAGCGACCGACGACCCCGGCGCGACCGCGATCGAATGGGAACGCCGCTGGGAACGAGCCGGCCAGTGCCGGACCGAGCTCAACACCATGCGCTCGTCGGTGCGCGCCTACATCGACACGCTCAGCCGGATCGCCGGGGCGTCGGCGATCGCCGACGCGGTCCTCAATTCGCCGACCTCGGTGATGTTCCCCGTCACGACGTTCCCCTTCGACGCACCGTCGCCGTCGGTCCCGGCGGATGTGACGCCGCGTCGGAAGATGGTGAGATGGCTCGCTCCGATCGAGATGTTCCAGACCTGGCGATCGGGCCTGGGCATGGAGCGCTCGCTGAAGCTCGTCGACAAGCCGTTTGTCCCTGCCCGCGACGATGTGTCCACTCCGACGGCTCGCTTCGACGCTCAGCCGGGTGAGGACTTCTGGTTCGACTACGTCGCCGACATGGGCGATGGCTTCGACGGCACCGCACCGGTCGCGTGGCTCGCCGGGCGCCGTGGCATCGACCTCCCCGACGATCGATTCGGCGACCTTCCGACACCGCCCAAACCCCTCCCTCGTGGACAGCTGCTGGTGTTCGGCGGAGACCAGATCTACCCGTTCGCCAAGGCCGGAGCGTACGAAGCGCAGGTCGAGCTCCCCTACCGAATGGGGCTCGAGGCGGAAGAGTCCGGGGTACCGACCGACCCGGATCCCACGCTGGTCGCGATCCCGGGGAACCACGACTGGCTCGGTGGCATCGACCATTTCATCTCGATGTTCGCCTCGGGGCGGACGTTCGCCGGACATTGGAAGACGGTGCAATCCGAGAACTGGTGGCATGTGAAGCTGCCGCAGGGCTGGTGGCTGTGGGGGATCGACACGGCGCTCGAGAACGAGCTCGTGGGCGCCCAGCGAGAGTACTTCACCGAGGCGGCGAAAGCCCTCAAGCGGGGCGACCGCGTGATCCTGTGCACGCCGGTTCCCCTGTGGCAGCTCCGGCAGAAGTACCGCGATGCGTACGCTGCGCTGCGCAACGTGTTCGACCCGTTGATCGTCGGCAGCGGAGCGACGATGCCGTTGTGCCTCTCCGGCGACTCGCACTTCTTCGCCCATCTGGAACGGCTCGACGCCGACTTCGAAGAGGATCACGTCACCGCCGGTGGTGGGGGTGCGTTCCTGCAACCGACACACAACCTGCCCGAGCGAATCCCGCTCGAGGGTGGCAGCGCCGAGTTCGCCCTGCGAAGTCGCTGGCCGTTGCCGGCCGAGAGCCGTGCGATCGCACCGGGGGGACGCAAGGTGTTCGATCCCCAGTATCGACCGCTGCTGCTCCTGGTCGGTCTGCTGTTCCTCGGTCTGACCGCAGCGACCGCGATCCCGTGGCCGAACCTGACGTCGAACACGTCGAGTGCCACGGACTCGGAGAAGGACGAGGGCTGGTGGTCCCCGATCGTGGAGGCGTTCGTCGACCCGTTGCGCTGGACCCTCGCCTCACCGTGGGTGCTGTTGATCATCGGGGTGATCTGCGGTGTCGGGGTGGTGGCGGTGAGAGGCAACAGCGTCGAACCCAAACTGACCGGGGCGGCGCGGGTCTACGGGCTGCTCATGGGGGCCGGGCTCGCCGCGACGCTCGTGGCCGTCGCCACGGTCCGAGCGTTGCTGGTGGGTTGGGAGCCCTCGGGGTCCGAAGGTGACCAGAGCTCGGCGCGTGGCCTCGGTGACTCCGACTGGCTCTGGCCGAGCATTCTGATCGCAGCGGTGGTCGCCGCGTTTGCCGGGCTCGTCGTGTTCCTGACGCTGTTGAAGTGGACCAACTCCCGGATCAAGGCTGCTGACACGCTCGCGTTCTCGCCGGCGTACTCGACTCGCTACAAGCACTTCTTGCGGTTTCGCATCGACCGTGAGGGAGATCTCACGTGTTACTGCATCGGGATCGACCCGGTCGGCGAGGGTTGGTTCGAGGCGATGACCTCGGCGGACTCCACCCCGTCGAGTGTGCCGCCACACGATCGCGCCGGCATCCCTCGCCTCTACTACGTCTGGGGTAAGACGTACCGGAAGTTCACTCCGGTGCCGCTCGAGATCGCGGTGTCGATCTCCGATCCGACGCCGAAGCGGGACGCCGCGGCGCCCGACAGGTTGGTCGAGAGCTTCGAGCACCTCAGTGAGACGCTGATCCGGGGCGGTCACACGCTGCTGTACGGCGGCATGCCCGGCGCCGGGTTCACGACCCGGCTGAACCAGGTCGAACTGCGGGTGCACGCGGACAACCCGAACCCCAAGAACCGACTCGTCAACTACGTGGCCGACCACCTCTGGACGGACGACCACGGGCCGTGGTTGATGCAGCGTCGTCGTGTCCGTCGCGTGCCCGTCGCCTCGGAGTCCGACACCGAACGAGTGATCAACGACCTCACCGAGATGCGCCGTCACGTCACTGCTCGAGCTGACGTGCGCATCGTTGTCGGTGGTGACCTCCAGCCAGGATCACCACAGACTCGTCTCGCCCCGGGTGTGCTCGAAGAGGCGTACCTCTCGATCGCCGCAGGCCGGCCCCTGATCGTGCTCGGCGGGTTCGGCGGCGTCGGCGAGTTGATCGCTGATGCGCTCGTCGGTTGCGCCGACCCTGCCGAGATCGATCGGCTCGCCGAGCACTTCATCACCCCGGTCGGCGGGGCCGACGGCGTGGCCCCCCTCGGGTTCGGCGAGATGCTCGCTCGGATGAACGGCGTCGGCGTGTTGCGCAACGGGTTGACCGACGGAGAGAATCGTGAGCTCCTCCGGACCGACAGCGTCGTCACGGCAACGCACCTGGTTCGCCGGAGCGTGCAGCGCATCGGCGCCCACCACGCCATGTGAGCCGGGGCCAGGTGATGGCCGTCAGTCGTCGAGGGTGATCTCGCGGACCCGAGCCAGGAGCACCTCGAGCGCAGGACGGTTGAGACCGCCTTCGGGGATGATCACATCGGCGTGACGTTTGCTCGGCTCGATGAAGCGTTCGTGAGCTGGTCGGACCGTGCTGAGGTACTGCTCGATGACGAAGTCGGCGGTGCGTCCTCGTTCGGCGACGTCACGTTTGAGCCGGCGGATCAGGCGGATGTCGGCGGCGGTGTCGACGAAGATCTTCAGGTCGAATCGCTCGCGGAGCGCTCGGTCCCAGAACACGAGGATCCCGTCGACGACGATGATGCGGGCCGGAGCGACCATCCGGACCTGATCGCTACGGTTGTGCTGCGCGTAGTCGTAGACCGGGACGGGCACCGAGGCGCCGTTGGCCAGCGCGGCCAGGTGGTCGTTGAGCAATGCCCAGTCGAACGCATCGGGATGGTCGTAGTTGACGGCCTGGCGTTCTTCGATCGGGGCGTCGCCGAGGTCGAGGTAGTACGAGTCGAGTTCGATCAGCGAGAGGTGCTCGTCGCCGGTCAGCGCTGCCAGCCGTTCGGTGACGGTGGTCTTTCCCGAACTGCTTCCGCCCGCGATGCCGATGATGAACGGTCGCCGTTGCACGACGGCACGTTAGGCCGTGCTCGTGTCGCTGCTGCGACCCGCACGATCCCGTCTCCGGTTCCGGAGGGAGTTGACCAACTCTTGACCGCTAATAGTGGTTGAACGATTGCGCTGAGTGATCAGGCCACGTACCATCGGCTGAGTCGTGGTCGACGAGCGACCCGGACGGAACGAAGGCGGACTCGTGCAAGGAACCGTTCTCCCAGCGCCGACCCCCGAGGTGGACACGTCATGTCCCTGGGCTCCACCGGAGGTGACCACCGACGGCGTGGCCGCGCTCTGCACCGTGACCACGATCGACGCCGGCACGTTCTGGCCGAACGGGAAGTAGTAGCAGCCCACGGCATCGCGCGGCGTCACCAAGGCGTGCTGCTTCACGCTCTTGACGACGCCAACGACACGGAAGCGGAACATGTTCTCGCGCGTCGGATTCGACAGCGCGTCGGGCGAGCGCGGCTGCAGGAGGTAGCGCCCCACGGCGTCGCGACCCGGCCAGAAGCGCTCGGCCAGCCGTTCGTCCACGATCACGACCGGCTCGCTGGTCTCGAGCTCGCTGCCGTCGAAGGTCCGGCCGGCAATGGCGGGAATCCCCATCGACTCGAAGTAGCCGGGGGCGACTCGAATCTGATCCGGCGAGACGAAGCTCTGCCCCG
>JBGSII010000263.1:0-2946 GCA_041742555.1 Ilumatobacteraceae bacterium | reverse complement strand
TTCGGGCACGACTCGCGAACACCCGCTACCCGGAGGCCGAGCTGGTCGACGACTGGTCGCAGGGGACGCCGCTCGCCTATCTGCGAGAGGTGTGCGAGTACTGGGCCGACGACTACGACTGGCGGTCGCGTGAGCGCGCGCTCAACCGTTTCGACCAGTTCACGATAAACGTCGACGGCCTGACGGCCCCCGGCTTGCACTTCATCCATGCCCGATCGCCGCATCCCGATGCGATGCCGTTGATCATCACCCACGGATGGCCCGGGTCGATCGTGGAGTTCCACAAGGTGATCGAACCGCTGACCGACCCCACGAAGTTCGGTGGCGACGCGGCCGACGCGTTCCACGTCGTGGCACCATCGCTCCCCGGATTCGGATTCTCCGGCAAGCCGACAACGACCGGTTGGGGCGTCCAGAAGATCGGTGAGACGTTCGCCCACCTGATGGCCACGCTCGGCTACGACCGCTACGTCGCACAGGGTGGCGACTGGGGCAGCGCGGTCACCACAGCGATCGGCGGCCGTGACGTCGAGCGTTGTACCGCGATTCACGTGACGCTGGCGATGGGTGCGCGCCCGAAGATCGACGGCACGCCGACCCCTGAAGAGCAGCGAGCGCTCGACGGGCTGCAGTACTACGCCGATTGGGATGCCGGATACTCCAAGCAGCAGTCGACCCGTCCGCAGTCGGTCGGCTACGGCCTCGTCGACTCACCCGCTGCTCAGGCGGCCTGGATTCTCGAGAAGTTCTGGGCGTGGATGGACTGCGACGGCCATCCGGAGAACGTGCTCACCCGCGACGAGCTGCTCGACAACATCATGCTGTACTGGATCAACGCCAACGGCGCCTCGTCGGCACGGATCTACTGGGAGAGCTTCGGACGCGGTCCTCGGCCTGAACCGGTCACCATTCCATCAGGGTTCACGGTGTACCCGAAGGAGATCGTGCCGCCGGTCAGGCACTGGGTCGAGGAGGCCTTCACCGACATCCGACACTGGAACGAGCAGCCCCAGGGCGGCCACTTCGCTGCATTCGAAGTGCCAGAACTGTACGTCGACGACATCCGCACCTGCTTTCGCCAGTTCCGCTGAAGCGAGCCGGTCAGCGCTAACTTGACCCACGGGTCAAGACTCCGTGACCGGGCGACACCCGCCCGAACACCAGCCTGAACTCACTGCATCCAGCATGTCCACACCCGCCGAACTCGACGTCGCGCCACAAACCGACCACACCCCGGGCACCGCCCGCGCCGCGTTCTCCTACCGCGGATTTCGGATCATCTTCATCGGGCTCGCATTGTCGAACATCGGCACGTGGATGCAGAACTTCACGCTGCCCGCCTACATCGACGACCGGACCGGACGACCGGCACTCGTCGGGCTCATGATCTTCGCCCAACTCGGGCCGCTGCTCGTGCTGTCGATCCCCGGCGGCGTGCTCGCCGACCGGGTCTCGAAACAGAAGCTGCAGCTCACCATGCAGTCGGCGTCGGTCATCCTCACGATCACGATCGCGTACTGCGTGTCACGCGACCTTGCGCTCTGGACGATCTTCGCTGCGCAGCTCGGTATCGGTATCGCGAACGCACTCAATGCGCCGGCGTTCCAGGCCTCGATGCCACTGCTCGTGCACCGCCAGGACCTTCCGGGCGCGATCTCGCTGAACTCGGCAATGATCAACGGCACCCGCGTGATCGGCCCGGTCCTCGCTGCCGTCCTCGCCGTCGCCGGCCTCAGCGTCGCGAGCATCTTCCTCGTGAACGCCGCGACCTACCTGTTCTTCATCGGCGCGTTGCTGATCGTGAAGATGCCGGATGTCCGCAGCGGCAACACTGCGCGCGGCTTTCGATCGCTCACGATCGGTCTCAAGATCGCTCGGGATCGCCTGGTCTTGAACCGGCTGCTGCTCGGCATGTTCCTCTTCTCGCTGTTCAGCCTCGTGTACATCGGGCTGTTTCCGTCGGTCGCTCGACTCAACTTCGACATTCCGCCGTCGAGTGCGACCTACCGATGGCTCTACGCCACCTGGGGCGCGGGCGCCTTCGTCGGGGCGCTGTCGGTCGGCACGTTCCTGTCGTCGATCGATCGCAAGGTGCTGATCGTTCGGGGCTTCACCGGCTTTGCAGTCGCGCTGGCGCTGTTCTCCCAGATCCGTGGACCGGAGTTGGCCTTTCCCGTCGGTTTCGTCCTCGGGTTCTTCTACTTCATGACGGCGACGGCGATCACGACCACCTTCCAGCTCAACATGAAGAACACCGAGCGTGCGACGGTGATGCCCCTGTGGTTCATGGTGTTCGGTGGCACCGTGCCGATCGGCAACCTGCTCTTCGGAGTGGTGATCGAATGGGTCGGCGCCCGGGCCGTGCTCGCCTTCGGAGCCGCGTTTGCGCTGTTCCTCGCTTGGTGGGTCGACCTGCGACGCCTGCCACAGTCGGCGTTCCTCCCCGTCGAAGACGGCGGTGAACCGTTCACGCCGGAGCGCGCCGACGGTCAGCCGGGTTGACCCGGCGTCAGCATGCGACCAAGCGCTCGACGACCCGCTCGAGGCCCGCGGCGCGACTCGCCTTGACCAGCACCACGACGCCGGGGCCGATGTCGCCGATCGTCTCGATCGGATCGACGACGGGATCGACTCCGTACAGCGACGTGCCGACGGCCACCAACTCGATGCCGAGGTCAGCCGCGAGCGTGGCGATCTCACGGTGCGCGGGCGCCGGGTCGTCGATCTCCGCCATCAGACCGACGACGGCGACTCGGCGGTCGGCGTGCATCGCGGCGAGTGCCTCCAACGCCGAGCGCATCGAGGTGGGATTGGCGTTGTAGGCGTCGTTGACGATGGCTGCTCCGCTCGCGCTCGTCCCCAACTCCATCCGCATCCCCGACACCACCGCACCGTCCAGAGCCGCTGCAGCTGCTTCGGGGTCGACGCCGAGCACCGCTGCGACCG
>JBGSII010000262.1:0-2293 GCA_041742555.1 Ilumatobacteraceae bacterium | reverse complement strand
GCACCCGAGGGGTCACTCGTGGGCTGGGTGGCGCAAGCGGTTGAGGCCGTCGCGGAGCTGAGCGTCGACACGGCGGCCTTCGACCGTGCGGCGCTCGCTGATCATCTCCACATGCATTTCGTCGTCTCCGACGACGACGGCGAGGTGCACGGCGTCGGCGACGACCTCGCAGCGATCAAGGCATCGCTCGCCGGGGTTGCACGCGAGTCGATCGCTGCCGCTGCGCCGATCGAGGAACGGCGTGGCATCGTCGACTGGGACGTCGGCGATCTCCCGAAGGTGGTCGAGTCCGGCGATCGAGACCTCGACGTGCGGGCGTACCCCGCGCTGCTCGATGTCGGCGACAGCGTTGCCCTGCGGGTGGTGACCACGCCGGAGTTGCAGGCGCGTGTCATGCGGGGTGGGGTGCGGCGTTTGTTGATCCTCAACGCGGCGCCGACGAGGTCGTCGATCGTGCGGAAGGTGTCGAATGACGATCGGCTGGCGATCGCTGCGGGCCCTGTCGAACTCGGTGAACTCAGCGGTGACTGCGTGGCCGCCGCGGTCGATCGTGTGATGTCGGATCACAACGCGCTGCCATGGTCCGAGGCCGAGTTCGAGTCGCTCCGGCGCGCGGTTCGCGACGCGGCGCCGGGACTCGCCGCCAACGCACTCCACAAGGCAGCCCGGGTGATCGCTGCCGCAACGGAGGCCCGCGATCGGTTGGCGCGGCTCCATGCTGCAGCACTGCGCCCGTCGGTCGACGACGCCAATCTCCACCTCGGTCGGCTCGTGCATCCGGGCTTCGTGCTCGGCGCCGGGATCGACCGCCTCGACGACATCGAGCGCTACGTCCGGGCGATCATCTATCGGCTCGATCACCTCGCCGGAGCTGGTGAGCGCGACCAACGTCGAATGGCCGAGGTGCTCCCGCTGGAGCGGCGGTACACGAACATCGTCGACACCGCCGGCCCCGGCAAGCTCTCGCCGAACATGGTCGACGTCCGTTGGCAGCTGGAGGAGCTTCGCGTGGCGACGTTCGCCCAGCCGCTGATGGTCAAGCGCCCGGGCCAGACTCCGGTCAGCGCCACACGAATTGCCGCCGCCTTGGCGGGCTGACTCAGGCTGCCGGTGTGCGACGTCGGTCGATCGCTCGCCAGATCAGCAACGCGATCACGGCACCGATGATCGAGAAGATGACCCCGCCTGGTTGCAGCGCACCTTCGTCCTTGTCCCAGCCGAACAGCGCCCAGGCGAGAAAGCCGCCGGCGAACGAGCCGACGATGCCGAGCAGGATCGTCCACCAGAAGCCGATCGCATCCCGACCGGGGACGAGGAGCCGGGCGACGAAACCTGCGACGACGCCGACGAAGAGCAGATACGTCACCGTCCAGAAGTTGAACATCTCTCACCTCACGCCGAGTCGTGCCGAACGTGCGCATCATTGCACGCGATGGTCGGTCGTTGCGGCACCGCACCTCCCCAGCACGTTTATGTGCGGATCTGGATGACCCGTCCCATCCGAATTGCAGCCCAAACGGTTTTGCGTGGCACTTCGGGTTGGTCGGCCCACGCGCATCTCGACGCGAACGTGGGAAGCTGTGGAGATGTCAGGCCAGCTCGACGATCGCCAACTCGACAAACTGACCGATTCGACCGTCGAACTGCTCCAGACCCTGATCCGCAACCGGTGTGTCAACGACGGCACCGAGGCGTCGGGCGAGGAGGTGCGCAACGCGGACGTGCTCCAGCAGGTGATCGAAGGGCCGGGCGTCGCCGTCGAACGATACGAGGCGGCGCCCGGGCGGGTGTCGATCGTCGGGCGCATTGCCGGGTCTGACCCCACGGCGCCGAGCCTGTGCCTGATGGGCCACACCGACGTCGTCCCGGTGAACGAGTCGGGTTGGAGTGAGGATCCGTTCGGCGGCGAGATCATCGACGGGCCCGACGGGCCAGAGGTATGGGGCCGCGGCGCTGTCGACATGCTGAACCTCACGGCGTCGATGGCGGTCACGTTCCGCAGCCTCGCCGACAGCGGTTTCCGGCCGCGCGGCGACCTCGTCTTCTTCGGCGTCGCCGATGAGGAGGCCGGCAGCGCGTACGGCGCCCGGTGGATGGCCGACCACCATCGCGACTCGATCATGGCCGACTACGTGCTGACCGAGAGCGGAGGGCTGCACACCGGGCCAGCCGAGGCGCCGTTCATCGGCGTCAACATCGCGGAGAAGGGCGTGGCGTGGCGACGGCTGCGAGTGAAGGGAACGCCCGGCCACGGGTCGGCGCCGTTCCGGCGCGACAACGCCTTGGTGAAGGC
>JBGSII010000261.1:0-5366 GCA_041742555.1 Ilumatobacteraceae bacterium | reverse complement strand
GCGGAAGCCCACGCCGCGCTCGGCGACATCGCCGCCGCCGACGCGTGTTTCGCGGAGGCGCGTGCGGATTGGCTCGCTCGGTCCGGCTCGGGTGAGGAGCTGCCGGCAGTCGAGCGGTTGGGTGTGATGGTGTCCGAGGGTCGTATCGCCCTGCGAGCGGGTCGTCTCGACGAGGCGATCGCCTCGTTGCTTGCTGCGCTCGACCTCGCCGATCGGACCGACCAGCGGGAGATGGAGCTCGAACTCCACGATCTCCTTGCGATCGCGTGCAAGCAGGCGGGCCGTTGGCCCGAAGCGCTCGAGCATCGCGAGCGTCACTTCGCGCTGCACCGCGAGATCTTCACCGACGCGGCCGATCTCCGGATGCGCACGGTGTTGGTGGCGCACGACAACGAGAACGCACGCCATCTGGGACAGATCACGCGTCTGACGACGTCGGGCCTCGTCGCCGACTTCGCGTCGGGTCACGCGGACGTCGACGCGTACCATCTCGAGGCGTTCGAACGGCTCGCGGCGCTCGCCGAGATGCGCGGTGGCAGCACGACCCGGCACACCAGCGGTGTCGGCGACCTGGCGGCCGAGATCGGCCACGCGATCGGCCAGCAGCCCGACTGGTGCGAACGACTTCGACTTGCGGCGCGGTTGCACGACATCGGCAAGGTGGCGGTGAACGACCAGGTGCTGATGAAGCCGGGCCCGTTGACCGTCGAGGAGTTCGAAGAGGTCAAACAGCACACCGTCCTGGGTCGCCGCCTGCTGTCGGGGGTGTCGACCGAGCTGTTCGCGCTCGCCGCCGAGGCGGCATGGTCGCACCACGAGTGGTGGGACGGGTCGGGCTATCCGAACGGTCTGAGCGGCCGGGCCATCCCGCTGTCGGGTCGGATCGTGGCGATTGCCGACGTCTTCGATTCGCTGGCCACCCGGCGCGTGTACAAGCGGGAGTGGACCCGGGAGGAGACGATTCGGTTCGTCGTGTCCGGCGCCGGCTCCCAGTTCGATCCCGAACTCGTCGACGCCTTCGTCAGGGTGCTGGTGGCGCGGTATCCCGAACTCGACGCGGGCCATGGCCTCTAGCAGGCGGTTCAACGCAGGGCGTTGATCACCCACCGCCGCACGAATCTGGCGAGGTCGTCGACGGTGATGTCGGGCCCGAGACGGCCGTTGCGGTACGAGTTCGAGAACGACGACACGGCGCCGAGCACGCCCACCGCGATCAGATCGGCCGGAGCATCGGCGATGGTGCCGGCTCGTTGGCCGACTTCGACGAGCCGGCGGACGTCGTCGAGGTACACGCCGGCGCCCTCGGCGAGGACGTCGGCGACCGCGGGATCGCTGCGTTCCACGTCGAGGAGCGCGAAGTACGCCGCGTGATCTGCCATGAACCGCACACTCGCTTCGGCGCCGTCGGCGATCCTGGCGACCGCATCCGTGCTCGGATCCATTGCGGCGCCCTGGGCGCGACGCAGTCGCAGGCGCATCGATCGGACGAGTTCCGCGAACAACGCACCCTTGGTCGGGAAGTACCAGTAGAAGAGACCCTTGGCGACCCCGGCGGCGTGGCAGATGTCGGCGATGCGAGTGGCTGAGTAGCCGCGGGCGGCGAAGAGCTCGGCGGCCGCGTCGAGGAGCTGTTGTTTGCGTTCGAGGCCGTGCTCGGTGTGCTGGCGTTCATCGGCGGTGCCGGGTCGTTCGATGCCGTCGATGGGCTCGGCACCTGCGCTGGCTCGGGTCACCACGACAGTCCAACCGAAACTTGACCCACCGGTCAAGGCGTCGACGACGTGGGGAGGCACGTCGTGCACGTCGGCCGGTCCGGAGGTCGCCGCCGTCTCGAACTACCCTCGACGCGCAATGACCGCGACACGGGACGAACGAATCGCGACGCGGACCCGGAACGAGAAGTGGCTGAACGTGCCGCTGCGCATCGAGATGGCCGAGTGCATCAACTGTGATGCGTGCCTTCGCCACTGCCCCCCGCACTTCGGGGCGATCTTCAACCATGGTGCCGATGTGGTCATCATCCCCGCCCTGTGCAGTGGGTGCGACAAGTGCCTACCCGCCTGCCCGGTCGACTGCATCTACCCTGACCCCGAGTGGCAGTCAGCGGCGGTTCCCGACGACTGGTGGGACGAACCTCTCGGCCCCGACGATCCGTATCGCTGACGTCCACGACGCGGCCGGCACGTCGTGGATCTCAGCGGGACTTCTGCGTGGTGAGGTGCCGGACGGCAGTGCGAACGAGTAGAAACGTGCACCATGACGTCATCTCCGATCATGTCCGGTGCCGAACCGCTGTCGCATCGTGGCAGCACCGACGTCGGTGTGCTGGTGATCCACGGCTTCACCGGCAACCCGATCTCGATGCGCGGCATCGCCGACACCATGGTCGAGCTCGGTCACCACGTCGAGATGCCGCTGCTGCCAGGCCACGGAACGGTGATCGAGGACATGCTCGACACCACGTGGGCCGATTGGGCCGCGGAGGTCACTGCGGCGCGCGAGCGGCTCGCCGAGCGTGCGGACCACATCGTCGTCATGGGACTGAGCATGGGCGGCGCCCTGACGCTCTGGTCCGGGTTCGATGGTGCAGGCGTGCGCGGCCTCGCGTGCATCAACCCGGTGACCACGTCGCTCCCGTCCGAGATGCTCGAGATGATCGCTGGGCTCGTCGACGACGGCGTCGAGGTCGCTCCTGCGATCAGCGGTGACATCGCCGATCCGACGGCATCGGAGAACGGCTACGACGGCACGCCGCTGCGGGCACTGCTGTCGTTGCAGCGCGATGGTCTCGCCCCGATGGCCGATCGATACGGCGAACTCGACGTGCCACTGCTGTTGATCACGTCGCGTCAGGATCACACGGTCGAGCCTGCCAACAGCGAGCATCTCGCCGCGACGTACGGCGGCGACGTCGAACACGTCTGGCTCGAGCGCAGCTATCACGTCGCGACGATCGACTTCGACGCCGACGACATCAATCGGCGCGCCGGCGCGTTCGTCGCTCGCGTCACGGCGAGCTGATGTCGGCCTCGATGCTCGCCGCGATACCGAGCCCATCGTTCAACTCGATCGACATCGGTCCCTTCAGCCTGAACATGTACGGGCTGATGATCGCGCTCGGCGTGGTTGCGGCCGTCTGGCTGTTCGGACGGCGTCTGGAAGAGCGTGAGGTCGGCACCCGCGACGACGCCAGTTCGATCGCCATCTGGGCGGTGTTCGCCGGTGTCATCGGTGCCCGGCTCTACCACGTTGCCACCGACTGGGATCTGTTCGCCGACGACCTCGGCCGTATTCCGCAGATCTGGAAGGGCGGCCTCGGGATCCCTGGAGGACTGCTGCTCGGCACCCTCGTCGGGCTCTACATCGCGAAGCGGCGCGGGATCCCGCTCGCCGTCGCGGCCACGTGTGCAGCGCCGGCGATCCCCCTCGCCCAGGCCATCGGACGGTGGGGCAACTACTTCAACCAGGAGCTGTACGGCCGTCCCACCGATCTGCCGTGGGCGCTGAGGGTCGACGCTGAACACCTCGACACGACCGTCTACGTCGTGGGGACGACGTTTCATCCCACGTTCCTGTACGAGTCGTTGTGGAGCCTCGGCTTGTGCCTGCTCCTGCTGTGGATCGACAAACGTTTCCGACCGGCGCCGGGACAGCTGTTCGTGATGTACATCATCGGCTACGGCGTCGGGCGGTTCTGGGTCGAGGGGCTGCGGATCGACCGTGCCGACGAGATCGCCGGTCTCAGGTGGAACCAGTGGGTGTCGCTCATGGCGATCGTGGGTGGGGTCGTGGTGCTCGCTTGGATGCGGCGCCATCCGATCCCGGAGCCGGTGATCGCCGGCCCGGACGACGATCAGCCGACGAGCGAGGCCGCGATGCCGGCCGCCGACGTCGAAACGTCAGGCGACGTCGAAACGTCAGGCGACGTCGAACCAGTCGCCGACGTCGAACCGTCAGGTGGGGAGCCGAGCACCTGACCTCGTGTCGAACAGGTGGACTCCCGGTGGTCGCGGAACCAGGCTCACCTTGTCGCCACTCTGCAGCGTGCTGAGCCCGTCGGTGCGCGCGACGATCTCCTTGTCGGTGCCGTCGGCGAGACAGTAGAGGAACGCCTCCGAGCCGAGTTCCTCGACGAACTCGACCGTGGCGTTCAGTCCACCGTCCGCACGGATCTCGAAGTCGTTCGGCCGGACACCGACGGTGATCGCCCCGGACGTCAACGCCTCGAGCTGGTCGGGCGTCAATCGAACGCGGAGGGTCCCGTACACCGCATCGGTTCCGTCGGTGACCGCTGGCAAGAGGTTCATCGCCGGCGATCCGATGAACCCGGCGACGAACTCGTTGACGGGGTTCGTGAACAGCTCGCGCGGCGATGCGCACTGTTGCAGGACGCCGTTGTTCAACACGGCGACTCGGTCACCCATGGTCATCGCTTCGGTCTGGTCGTGGGTGACGTACACCGTGGTGACGCCGAGCTCACGCTGCAGCGCCGCGATCTGCGTGCGCGTCTGAACGCGGAGTTTGGCGTCGAGGTTCGACAGCGGTTCGTCCATCAGGAACACCTGCGGCTCTCGGACGATCGCCCGACCCATCGCCACTCGCTGGCGTTGGCCTCCCGAGAGCTTGGCCGGCTTGCGATCGAGGAGCTCGTACAGGTCGAGGATCCGAGCCGCTTCCTCGACTCGGAGGCGCCGCTGCTTCTTGCCGACCCGCTTCACCTTCAGGTGGAAGCCGATGTTCTCTGCCACCGTCATGTGTGGGTAGAGCGCGTACGACTGGAACACCATCGCGATGTCGCGGTCCTTCGGCGCGACGTCGGTGACGTCGCGATCGCCGATCAGGATGTTGCCGTCGTCGACTGGCTCGAGGCCGGCGAGCATTCGCAGCGTCGTCGACTTGCCGCAGCCCGACGGCCCGACCAGCACCAGGAACTCGCCGTCGCCGATCTCGAGGTCGAGGGCGTCGACTGCAGGCACGTCTGCGCCCGGATAAGTCCGGCTGGCATGCTGGAACGTGACGGTGGCCACTGGGTGCTCCTGGATGGGGTGATGTCGGGCGTCGACCCGTCGTGACCACCATCATGACCGGTCCGCGACGGTGCGAGCGATCCTCTCCCCGGTTTGCGATGAGCGAAGTGCGCGTATGCGGCTGTTTCGCTCATCGCTGGGAGGGGTGAACGTGTCGGATCGTGGGGACCCGCCGCTCGACGTGGTCAACTGTCGGGGTGACGGAACTCGTGCATCTTCGCGGGCGGGCGTTCGATGTCGTGGTCGATGTGGCGACGGCGACGCCCACCGTGGTCCACTGGGGCCGGCCGCTCGGCGACGCCGTCGAGCTCGCCGCCCTCGACGCGGCGTTCGACCGGC
>JBGSII010000260.1:0-5034 GCA_041742555.1 Ilumatobacteraceae bacterium | reverse complement strand
TGGATGATCCCGTCGTCCCACAACCGGCCCGTCGAATACAGCGCCGTCGATTCGTGCTCGATCTGCGCTTCGAGCCCGGCGGTCTGCGCGAGGAGCGCATCCTCGTCGACCTCCATGCCCCGGCCCGCCGCCGCGTTGCGAGCAACGATCTCCATCACCCCGGCGAGCTGTTTCGGGCCCATCACCGCCACCCGGTGGTTCGGCCAACTGAAGATGAACCGAGGGTTGTAGGCCTTGCCTGCCATGCCGTAGTTGCCAGCGCCGTAGCTGGCACCGACCATCAGGTTGAAGTGCGGCACGGTCGAGTTCGACACCGCATTGATCAGCTTCGCGCCGTTGCGGATGATGCCACCCTGCTCGGCCTTCGAGCCGACCATGAAGCCGGTGATGTTGTGCAGGAACGCCAGCGGGATGTCACGCTTGTTGCACAGCTGTATGAACTGCGCGCCCTTCGACGCCTCCTCGGAGAACAGGATCCCGTTGTTGCCGAGGATTCCGACCGGGAAGCCGTGGATGGAACCCCAGCCGCACACGAGCTTGTCGCCGTACAGCGGCTTGAACTCTTCGAACCTGCTGCCGTCGAGCAGCCGGGCGAGCACCTCTCGGATGTCGAACGGGATCCGCACGTCGGCCGACGCGCAACCGAGCATCTCGGCCGGGTCGTAGAGCGGTGGGTCATCGGGCTGGGTCGCTCCCGGGCCGAGCTTGCGCCATCCCAGGTGGCGGATGATGCCACGCGTGATGCGGATCGCGTCCATCTCGTCGACGGCGAGATAGTCCGACAACCCGCTCGTGCGTGAGTGCATCTCGGCGCCGCCGAGCGTCTCTTCGTCGACGATCTCGTCGATCGCCATCTTCACGAGCGGCGGCCCACCGAGGTACGCGGTGCCTCGTTCCTTGACGAACACGGTGTAGTCGCTCATCCCCGGGGTGTAGGCACCGCCAGCCGTGTTCGGCCCGAAGGCCATCGTGATCGACGGGATGCCGAGCTTCGACAGCTGCGTCAGGTCCTTGAAGCTCGCCCCACCCTGGATGAACAGGTCGGCCTGGCGCGGCAGATCGGCGCCGGCGGACTCGTTGAGCACGATCACCGGCAACCGGTTCTCGCGTGCGATCTCGTGGAACCGCGACCCCTTCTTCCAGGTCGTCGGGTTGCCGGAGCCGCCGCGGTAGGTCATGTCCGACCCGCTGATCGCACACTCGACGCCTTCGACGATCCCGATTCCGGTGCAGCTGCCGACGCCGACGGGGTCCTGGGTGCCCCAGCCCGCGAGCGGGCTCAGCTCGAGGAACGGCGTGTCGGGGTCGACGAGCGCTTCGATGCGCTCGCGCACCAGCATCTTGCCGCGGCGACGGTGGCGGTCGACGTAGCGCTGTCCACCGATCGTCGGGACGCTCGCCAGCTCGGCGGCGACACCGTCCCACAGAAGCTGCATCGCGGCGAGATTCTCCTGGTACTCGGCCGATCGGGTGTCGAGCCGACTACGGATGACGGTGCCGATGGTCACGATCGTTCACCGTAGTGGAGCGGGCTCGACACGCTCCGAAGCGCAGCTCCGAGAGGAGTCCGGGCGGGGCCATCGGATACACCTTCGTCATGGACGTGACCGATGTGCTCGCCGATCTCCTCGCCGAACAGCAGGCCCTCGACGACATCGTCGCCGAACTCGATGCAGACCAGTGGGAGCTGGCGACGCCGAGCCCGGGCTGGACGGTCGCCGACCAGATCGGCCATCTCACGTACTTCGACGGCAACGCCGCGCTCGCGATCACGGATCCCTCGGCGTTCCAGGATGCGATGCACGCGCTCCTCGGCTCCGGCGGCTCGGGCGGTGACTCGGCGGACGACATGACACTCGGGCCGTCTCGCTCCATGTCGGCCGACGAACGGCTCGCCGCGTGGCGGGCGAACCGGGCGACGCTCGCCGGCGCTGGGGCCACCCTCGACAACGACACCCGAATCGCCTGGTACGGACCGTCGATGGGGTCGAAGTCGTTCCTCACCGCACGGCTGATGGAGGTGTGGGCCCACGGCCAGGACATCGTCGACACGGTCGGCGCGTCTCGGGAACCGACCGATCGGCTCCGTCACATCGCTCAGCTCGGCTTCATCACACGCGGGTGGACCTATGTGAATCGTGGTCTGGAGGTTCCCTCGACGCCGGTGCGAGTCGAACTCACCTCGCCGGCGGGCGAGACATGGGCGTTCGGGCCCGACGACGCCGTCGAGTCCATCGTCGGCCCCGCGCTCGACTTCTGCCTGGTCACGACCCAGCGACGCCACGTCGACGACACCGAGCTCGTCGTCACGGGTGCGTCCGCCCGCGACTGGATGGAGAAGGCCCAGCTCTTCGCCGGCCCGCCCTCCGACGGTCCACTGGCACGGTCCACCTGACCGTCCCGCCGAGCGGCAACCGACCGACACGCACCACGAGGTCGTAAGCGAGCCGATGCCCGCACATTTCGGGGTCGTACGGCGACTCGGGACGCACGTAGGGTCGGCGCGATGATCACGCCGTTCACGATCGACGTCCCCGACGACCTGCTCGACGACCTGCGAGCGCGACTGCAGCACACGCGCTGGCCCGAACGCGAGCTCGTCGACGACTGGTCGCAGGGCACGCCCCTGGCCTACGTCCAAGACGTCTGTGACTACTGGGCGAACGGGTACGACTGGCGCGAGCGAGAAGCCCTGCTCAATCGGTTCGACCAGTTCACGATGCCGGTCGACGGGCTCGGCGATCCCGGCTTGCACTTCGTGCACGTGCGCTCCCCGCACCCCGACGCGATGCCGCTGCTGATCAGCCACGGCTGGCCCGGATCGATCGTCGAGTTCCACAAGGTGATCGAGCCGTTGACGAACCCGACCGCTTACGGCGGCGACGCGGCCGACGCCTTCCACGTCATCGCACCGTCACTGCCGGGATTCGGGTTCTCGGGCAAGCCGACCGCGCCCGGCTGGGGCGTCGGCAAGATCGGTGAGGTGTTCGCCGACGTGATGGCAGCGCTCGGTTACGACCGCTACGTCGCCCAGGGTGGCGATTGGGGATCGGCGATCACGACCGCCATCGGTGGTACCGACGTCGACCACTGTGCCGCGGTGCACGTCACGCTCGCGATGGGCGCCCGGCCGAAGTTCGACGGGGAGCCGACGCCCGAAGAGCAGCGAGCGCTCGACGGCCTCGCCTACTACGCCGAATGGGATTCGGGGTACTCGAAGCAACAGTCGACACGCCCGCAGTCGATCGGTTACGGACTCGTCGATTCGCCCGCCGCTCAGGCGGCGTGGATCCTCGAGAAGTTCTGGGCATGGACCGACTGCGACGGTCACCCCGAGAACGTCCTCTCCCGCGACGAGCTGCTCGACAACGTGATGCTGTACTGGGTCAACGGCAACGGCGCGTCGTCGGCGCGGATCTACTGGGAGAGCTTCGGCAAGGGTCCCCGGCCGGCGCCGGTGAACATCCCGTCAGGATTCACCGCCTACCCGAAGGAGATCGCTCCCCCGGTGCGGTCCTGGGTCGAGGACAGCTTCACCGACATCCGGTACTGGAACGAACAGCCCCGCGGCGGGCACTTCAGCGCGTTCGAGGTTCCCGAGTTGTTCGTCGACGACCTGCGGGCCTGTTTCCGCCAGTTCCGCTGAGGTCGGTCCACCACGCCTCGAACTCGTGCGGTAACTTGACCCGCGGGTCAAGACACCGCTCCGGTGATCCAGGCCCGCCTCTGCGATGACCACCTCGACCCAGACCGACACCCTGCCGGACCACGATCACCGGCCCGGCACGGCTCGGGCGGCCTTGTCGTACCGCGGGTTCCGGATCATCTTCGTCGGGCTCGCGCTGTCGAACATCGGCACGTGGATGCAGAACTTCACGCTGCCCGCCTACATCGACGACCGCACCGGTCGCCCGGCGCTCGTGGGCCTGATGGTGTTCATGCAGCTCGGTCCGCTGCTCGTGCTGTCGATCCCCGGCGGCGTGCTCGCCGACCGGGTGTCGAAGCAGAAACTGCAGCTGACGATGCAGAGCGCGTCGGTCGTGCTCACGATCGCCATTGCCTGGTTCGTCGCGGCCGAGACGGCGCTGTGGACCATCTTCGTGGCGCAGCTCGGGATCGGCATCGCCAACGCCTTGAACGCGCCGGCCTTCCAGTCGTCGATGCCCCTGCTCGTGCACCGCCAGGACCTTCCCGGCGCGATCAGTCTCAACTCCGCGATGATCAACGGCACCCGCGTCGTCGGCCCGATCCTCGCCGCCATCCTGGCCATCGCCGGACTGACGGTCTCGCAGATCTTCCTGGTGAATGCGGCGACGTACCTGTTCTTCATCGCCGCGCTCCTGATCGTTCGGATGCCCGATGTCCGCAGCGGCAACACGGCGAAGGGATGGCGCAGTCTGCTGACCGGGGTCAACACGGCCAGGCATCGTGTCGTGCTCAAGCGGCTGTTGCTCGGGATGTTCATGTTCTCGCTGTTCAGCCTCGTCTACATCGGTCTGTTCCCGTCCGTGGTCCGGCTGAACCTCGACATCTCGCCCGCGAGCACCACCTACCGATGGCTCTACGCGGTCTGGGGCGCCGGTGCGTTCTTCGGCGCGATCTCGGTCGGGACATTCCTGGCGCGTGTGGACCGCAAGGTGCTGATCGTGCGCGGCTTCATCGGCTTCGGGATCGCGCTCGGTGTGTTCTCGCAGCTGCGGCACCCGCCGCTCGCGTTTCCCGTCGGGTTCGTCCTCGGGTTCTTCTACTTCATGACGGCGACGGCGATCACCACGACGCTGCAGCTCAACATGAAGAACACCGAGCGAGCCACGGTGATGCCGCTGTGGTTCATGGTCTTCGGCGGCACGGTGCCGATCGGCAACCTGCTCTTCGGTGTGGTGATCGAATGGGTCGGCGCCAGGGCGGTGCTCGGATTCGGCGCGGCGTTCGCGTTCTTCCTCGCGTGGTACCTGGACCTGCGCCGCCTACCGGAGTCGGCGTTCCTCGCGGTCGAGGACGGCGGCGAGCCCTTCACGCACTCGCCGTCGCCGC
>JBGSII010000259.1:0-3235 GCA_041742555.1 Ilumatobacteraceae bacterium | reverse complement strand
GATCGTCGCGGCGAGTGCGTCCTTGTCGCCGGCTCGGCACTGCAGCACGGTGTCGCCGTCCGTGCCGGTCACCTCGGGAAGCGCGCCGCCGTCGGTGGCGACGAGCGGCGTTCCGGTGCACATCGCCTCGATGGCTGGGAGACTGAACCCTTCGTAGAGGCTCGGGACGACGGCCATCTCCGCTTCGGCGTAGAGCTCGACGATGCGCTCGTCGCTCACGCCGGACACGAACTCGATGTGTGGCGCGAGGCCGTAGGAGTCGATCAGATCCATCGAGTGCCCGGGGCGGGGCTTGCCGATGATCGTGAGGGTGACATCTCGTTCGGTGCGCAGCTTGGCCATCGCCTCGAGCAGGTACGACAGGCCCTTGAGGGCGACGTCGGCCGACGCGGTGGTGATCAAGCGGCCCGGCCGGCGGGTCACCTGTTCGAGCGGCTTGAACAGGTCGGGGTCGACACCGACTGGCACGAGGCGCATGCGGTCGATGTCGACCCCCATGTCGGTGTGGATGTCGTCGATCGAGTTCTGGCTGACGACGACGATCCGGGGCATCTTCGACGCGACCTTGCCCTGCATCTTCACGAACGAGTACCAGCGGCCGACCGACAGGCGCCGGGGGAGCGTCTTGGCGTGGCTCATCTCGAGCTCGCGGTCCTTGGTGATCGGGTGATGCAGCGTGACGATCGTGGGAATCTTCTCCTCGATCTTGAGAATGCCGTACCCGAGGCACTGGTTGTCGTGGACGAGGTCGAACTCGCCGGCCCGGGGCTTGAGCTCGCGGGCGGCGCGGGCGCTGAAGGCGAGCGGCTCGGGGAACACTCCGGTCATGAACCACGCCATCTCGAGGAGATCCTCCCGGGTCTTCAGCTCCCAGAACCCGGGAAATCGGCCGGGGAAGTAGTCGTTGAAGGTGTCGAGGCTCGGCAGTTTCGTCAGCGTGATGCGCTCGTCGAGGATCGGGTAGGGCTGGCCGCCGAACACCTCGACGCTGTGGCCGAGGTCGACGAGCGCCTTGGTGAGGTGTCGTGTGTAGACACCCTGGCCGCCGACGTGCGGCTTGCCGCGGTAGGTGAGGTACGCGATCTTGAGCGGTGCGTCAGGATCGAGGACGGACGGCGACATCCGAGCGAGGCTATCGGCGCACCATTACCACCCGGTAACGCGACGCCGCTCAGTCGGAGGATCCGACATCGGCGTTCACGAGCGGGCGATCGCTCGGCTGACCATCGACAGGATGGTCGGACCGTCGAGTCCGTTGGTCCGGGCATCTCGAACCACTTGTTGGATGGCTTCTGTCGGCGTGACGGAGGGTGAAGGGTGCGCAACGACGGTCGTGCCGCGGCGCCCGCGTGAGCGCAAGAAGCCGTCGTCCTCCAGTTCGCGATAGGAGCGCGCGACGGTGTTCGGCGCAACACCCAGATCGCCTGCGAGTTGACGGATCGAGGGCAGCCGGTAGTGCAACGGCATCGTGCCGTCGGCGATCAACCGGATGATCTCGCTCTTGATCTGCTCGTAGGGCGGGGACTTGTCGGCCGGGTCGAGGTGGATCTCCACGTCAGGACATCACCGGTCGCTCGGGTTCGGGGACGTGGGGAAGGGTGCCCGAGAAAGGTGCGAGACGCGGGATCGTCGTCAGCGTCAGTACTCCGCCCATGAACGCGCCCAGTCCACCGATCCACGACGCGAGGTTGTTCGTCCATTGGACGAACGTCGAAGCGTCGCCGTCCAGCATCGAGGCAGCGCTTCCGAGCTTGGCGCCGACACTGCCGCTCACCATGACGGTTGCTCCGATGACGGACATGATTGCGGCCGACCGAATTGCATGGCGAACCGCCATTCGGTCTGGGGTGTCAGCGGGCATCGGAGCCTGCGCCAGCGCGCTCGTGCCGACCCAGGCGATTGCCAACGACGCGATCGAGACTGCGACGAGCGCCAGGACGAACCAGTCCTGCGGCCGGTACCGCATCTGGTTCAGTGGGTCGACGGTGTCGACCCACGATCGCTGTGGATTGTCGAGCAGGAGGAACAGCGCCGGGATCAGACCGGCGATGAACACCACCGCCACGGCAGCGAGGAAGCGGGGAACGACGAAGTCACGAACTCCCCGGCGCTCGAGTGACGCGACGCTCGCCGAACTCCGCTCTGCGGGCCGGAGCAGTTCGCCGACCAGCGTGCCCGCCCCGTAGCCGACGACGAGTGGCATCCAGCCGAATCCGCCTCGCTGGGTGAGCATCGAGATCAGGACGGCGAGTGCGTTCGCAGCGACGACGCCGCCCAGTCTCCAGCGCCGGGTCCACTGGATGTATCGGCGCACCTGGTCGACGTTGCCCGTGGTGAGCGCGACCTCGTAGGTCTTGGCGAACGCGGCGACGCTGCGGTTGGACGGGCGGCGCAGCATCAGCCACACGAACGCCGCGGGGGTCACCCACGCGACCACGAGGAGTAGCACCATCGATCTATCGTATCAAATGTACTGCTACAAACGCAACCGGCGTTGTTCGCTCGGTTTCACCAGGCGATGGTCATCGTGCGCGTGAGGGGAGCGGTCGGCGTGACCACGTGGGGCTCGAGATTGAACGCGTTGGGCGGCCCCGACTGGGGCTCGACGCAGGTGGCATCGGCCGGCTCGTCGTAGACGACCCAATGATCGCAGTCGGACTCGACTCGTACGGCGGGCGCGATGCGCCGCGCGTAGTGCAGCTCGACGGGCCCGGCAGCGAGGAAGCAGTCGTCCCACGGACCCTCGGACGGTTCGTCGAGTTCGCCGGTCGGGATGCCAAACGTGTCGCGCAGATACATCGCGCTGGGTGCGAAGTCGAGCCGATCCGGCTTGCGGAACCAGGGATGCCATCCGATCTCCGCCGGGAACGCGGCGCCAGTCGACTCGACCACGAGCGTGACGTCGACGTGGTCGTCGTGGACCGTCACGCTCTGGGTGGCGACTCCTGCGAACTCCCAGTCGAAATTCAACGAACAGGTGCACGATGTGTCCGACACATCGTGCACGTGCCACGGGCGGTCGAACGCGAGGCCGTGGATGGCGTGCGCGTTGCGAGGGTCGGCGCCGTCGTGGTGATTGATCGTGAGCTGGCGGTCGACGCCCTCGAACGGAAACCGGCCACCGCGGATCCGGCCTGCCCACGGGGCCATCGGATACGAACCCCACGACATCGGGTGCGGCCGTTCCTCGGTCGGAACGTCGACCAGCAGCGGCTGGCCCGCCACGACGATCTGA
>JBGSII010000258.1:0-2181 GCA_041742555.1 Ilumatobacteraceae bacterium | reverse complement strand
GAACCCGTACCGGTCCCCTTGGTCATGTCGACGGCCATCTTCAGCGCCGCGGCGCCCGTGCGCTTGCCGACACGTGTCTGCAGCATCCAGAGCTTGCCCTGCTCGATGGTGAACTCGGTATCGCACATGTCGGTGTAGTGCCGTTCCAGGCGCTTGAAGATCTCGAGCAGATCGGCATGGATCACCGGGAAGTGCTTCTTCATGTGATCGAGGTCTTCGGTGTTGCGGATACCCGCCACCACGTCTTCACCCTGCGCGTTGACGAGGAAGTCGCCGTACGGCTTGTTCTCGCCCGTCGCCGCGTTGCGGGTGAAGCCGACGCCGGTGCCCGAGTTGTCGTCGCGGTTGCCGAACACCATGGCCTGGACGTTGACCGCAGTGCCGAGGTCGTGCGGGATCTTCTCGCGGTTGCGGTACGCGATCGCTCGCGCTCCGTTCCAGCTCTTGAACACGGCTTCGACAGCGCCGGCGAGCTGCTCGCGTGGCTTCTGCGGGAACGGCGCACCCGTCGCCTTCTGCACGATCGCCTTGAAGTCCTCGCAGAGCGCCTTGAGCGCGTCGGCCGGGATCAGGTTGTCCATCGTGGTTCCGGCACGGTGCTTGGCAGCATCGAGCGCGTGTTCGAACGGTTCACCGTCGATGCCGAGGACGATCCGGCCGTACATGGCGATGAAGCGTCGGTACGAGTCGTACGCGAACCGTTCGTCGTCGGTCGAGTGCGCCAGACCCTCGACGCTCTGGTCGTTGAGCCCGAGGTTGAGGACCGTGTCCATCATCCCGGGCATCGAGAACTTGGCGCCCGAGCGCACGCTGACGAGCAGCGGGTCGAACGGATCGCCGAGCTTGCGACCCATGTCCTTCTCCAACTTGAAGACCTGCTTCGCGATCTCCTCGTCGAGGCGCTCCGGCCAGCCGCCGTACATGTAGTCGCGGCACGCATCGGTGGTGATCGTGAAGCCGGGCGGGACCGGCAGCTTGAGCACGCTGGTCATCTCGGCCAGGTTTGCGCCCTTCCCTCCCAACAAGTCCTTGTACTCCATCGGAGGGCGGCGGTGCTTGTGATCGAAGGCGTAGACGTATGGCACGTGGAGGGAGTGTACGACCCGACGGCGCGTCCGCCTGAACGATCTCGCAACTCGGCGCCGCGCGAGACACGGGCGGCGGCGTCGCCGTAGCCTGGCCCTCTCATGTTCCGGCTGCTCGGATTCCCCGTCCACGTACGACCGGGCTTCGTGATGTTCATGGTCCTGATCGTGGTGCTCTACGGCGACGTGTTCGGGCTGTGGCTCGCCGGTGCACTCGCGGCGTTCACCCTGCTGCACGAGCTCGGCCATGCCGTCGCGGCTCGGCGGACGGGCGCCGAGGCCGAGATCTCGCTGAACTTCCTCGCCGGCTACGCGTCCTATGTCCCGACACGACCGCTGTCGCGAGCGGAACAGATCGGGATCTCGTTCGCCGGTCCGGGGATCCAGATCGTCGTCAGTGTCGCCATCTTGCTGGCCCTCGGCGCCAACCCGCTGGAGCGGCCGTCGTACTCGACCGATCCGGCACTGCTCGCCGTCTGGTGGGCAGGACCGATCATCGGGTTGTTCAACCTGGTGCCGATCTTGCCGCTCGACGGCGGCAACATCGTCACGACCGCGCTCGACCGCCTCGTCCCCGATCGCGCCGAGCGGTTCATGATCTGGTTCTCACTCGTGTCGACCGGCGCCTTCACGTTGTACGCGTTCGTCGACGACCGCTACCGAGGCTTCGTCCTGGTCATCGGATTCCTCCTGGTGTCGCAGCTGCAGCTGCTGGGGTCGTCCGCGAAGACCACCTCGCCCTGGCACGATGCCGAGTCCGCCCTGACATCCGGAAAGACTGCGAAAGCTCGCCGGATCCTCGTGTCCGCACTCACCCACCACCACCCTGACCGGCCACCGCAGCCAGTGACGTTGTCGATCGAGCAGGCGCGAGCGTTGATCGACCTGCTGCCGGATCCCCTTCCGAGCGGCGACCCGTGGAACGAGTACATCCTGGCGAATCAGTTGATGCGACTCGGTCGCTTCGAGGACGCTGCGCACTATGCCGCCGACGGGTACGCCCGGTATCCGCACACGCTCGCAGCGGCGACCGTCGCCCGCGCCGCCGGAGCCCTCGGAGATCAGGGAACCGCGATCGGCTGGCTCCGCACCGCCG
>JBGSII010000257.1:0-12209 GCA_041742555.1 Ilumatobacteraceae bacterium | reverse complement strand
CGCCCTCGACGCACACCACGTCGGCGTGGCCGTTGGATCCCGTCAACCACGGCTCGACGAGTTGGCGCACGGCGAGGTCGACGTCGTCGTCGAGCATCTCGCCGCGGACGGGTGACACGTCGATCCAGTTGTCGGGCAGATCCGGCATCGGGAACTCGGCGCCCGCCTCCGTGTACGTGGCCAGCGCGTACTCGGGCTCCCAGTCCTGCAACTCGAGCGGGAGGTCGAGTACGGACGGAAGATCGGGCGCATCGATGCGCTCGCCTCGCAACACCCGTTCGTGAGCAACGAACGCCGCCCGCGGACCGAGATCGAGGACCGAGCGGAGTTCGTCCCAACTGTGGTTCTGGGCGGCGACCTCGGTGAGTGGGCCGATCGTGAACCGGCCGGACAAGCCGTCGGACTCGTCGAGCACTGCGGCGACCTGGTCCGGCGTCGCGAGGAGGGCCAGGCGGTACTCGGCCAGCGTCGCTGCGGGCCAGAGCTGGCGGCCGGTGTCGACCGCGTGGCGGGACCGGTCGCGGACGCGCAACAGACCGGACCAATCGCGGGCGCTGCAACGATCGTCGATCATGCGCACCAGACCGTCGAGGTCCGCGCGGTGGATCAGCTCGTCGAGTGCCTCGTCGTGTGCGTCGGTCACGATCAGACCAGTGGCCACGGGTAGCGGCGGCCGGTGGGGTCGGTCGGTAACCGACGATGCACGACGCACCGTCCCGCACGGCGCTGCAGCGCCTCGACCTCGTCGTCTGCGAGTAGGGCACTGATCTCCAGCGGGACGCGATCGCACAGCGTGGCGACACGCTCGAGCCACCCCTCCTGGATCTCCTCGCCGCCGAACTCCCAGATCACGGTGCGGAGTTTGTCGTCGGCGGCAAAGCAGAGGCCGTTGTCGATGCCCCAGACACTGGCCGGCTCGCCATTGCGTTCGGGGATGAGCAGCACGTGGCCGCTCTTGCGGTCGGTGTTGTTGGCGAGCACGTCGAGCAGCGCCATCGCCCGCAGCCGGTCGTGCAGGTCGGGATGGTTCTCGTGGATGGTGAAGTAGTGCTGGCTGTGGTCCGCGGTGACGAACCACTGGACCGACCCCTCGCCCAACGGGCCGTCGCGCAGGACCGTCGGCGGGATGACACCGAGTCCGAGGTGCTCGCTCAGCAGGTAGGTCGCGACCTCGCGTCGGTGCAGCCCGGGCTCGAAGTCCCACAGTGGGCGCTCCCCGCGCATCGGCTTGTAGATCGCCGGATGGGACCGGCCGTTCGCGACGACGTGCACGAGAAACGTTGCATTGCTGCTGTAGGGCATTCGGCCCTCGACCTCGATGGTCCCGCGCAGCAGATGCGCGATGGGGTCGTCGATGGGATCGACCCGCAGTTCGACCCCTCGCTCGTCGTCCGCGTCATCGTCGAACTCGTCGTCGTCGAACTCGTCGGATGACAGGTCGGACACGGTCAGTTCATCCGCGGGCAGTCGTGGCCATCGGGATCGATGGGGAAGGCACACCACTGGCATGCGGGGCGACCGGCTTCGACGATGGCGTCGGCGTGGTCACAGAACGCGGCTGCCTGGCCCCGGCTGAGGTAGAGGCGCACGTGACCGCGATCGTCGTCCTCGATGAGTTCGCCCTCCTCGTCGAGCTCGCCGACCTCTTCGAGCTGGATCAGCACGCGGTCGTTCGATCGGTCGTAGCCGAGCCCGATCGGGCCGAGTACGAACGCGGCGTCGATCGGTTCACGCAGCTCGAAGGTGCCACTCATGGGGCGGTCCTCAGCCGGCGGGAGGTCAGCCAGGACGCGGCGGAGGTACTGCACGATCGCTGCGGTCTGCTGCTTCTCGCACTTCACGGTGACGCGCTGGCCCTCGGCGCGAGCCTGGAGGAAGAAGGTGCGTTCGCCGGGGCGGCCGACGGTGCCGACGGTGAAGGCCGAGACCTCATCGAACTCGTAGAACACCGTCATGGCCGTATCCCGTTCACGACGGTTGCAGGTCGGTCAGCGGGCGCCCGGTCGAATTGACGGCGAGCACGACAGGGCCGCCTGCTCCCCACCCGATGGCGGACACGGAAGCAGGGCTGATCACGATTCGTTGGAACAGGTCGATGTGGGTGCCGAGAGCGTGGGCGACCGCTGCTTTGATCGTGTCGGCGTGGGAGACGCACACGATCGTGCCGCCGGGGTGTGCGGCGCGTAGACGGTCGAGCGTGCTGACCATCCGCGTCTGCATCTCGGTGAAGCTCTCACCGTTGGGGAAGCGGAACGTCGACGGTGCCCGCTGCACGGTCTGCCACTCCGGCAACTTCATCAGCGTCTTCAACTCGGCGCCCGTCCAGTCGCCGAAGTCGCACTCGAACAGTCCGCGGTCGATCGTCGTCTTCAGCCCACGAGCAGCCGCAATCGGTGCGGCGGTCTCCTTCGCCCGCTCGAGCGGTGACGAGTAGATGGCGTCGACACGTTTCAGTTCGGCGATGCGGGCCGCGGCGATGTCGGCCTGCCTGTGGCCTTCTTCGGCGAGGTGCAGGCCCTTGGCGCGGCCGGGCAGGACCTTTCCGGTCGTCGGCGTCTGACCGTGTCGCACGAGCAGCACCGTGGTGAACGTCGTCGGGGGAGTCTTCTTCGCTGTGGCCATGGAGGAGTTCCAACCTACTGTCGAGGGCCGTGACTCCGCTCGCCAGGCTCGAACGTGATGTGGTCTCGTGCCACGCTTGTCCACGGCTCGTCGCCTGGCGCGAGCAGGTCGCGCGTGAGAAGCGAGCGGCCTACCGCGACGAGCACTACTGGGGTCGACCGATTCCGGGATTCGGTGACCCTGACGCGGGCATCCTGGTGCTCGGCTTGGCACCGGCTGCGCACGGCGCCAATCGGACCGGCCGGGTGTTCACGGGCGATCGCAGCGGCGACTGGTTGTTCCGTGCGATGTTCCGCGCCGGCCTCGCCAATCAGCCGGTGTCGATGTCGGTCGACGACGGCTTGCAGCTCACCGGTGCATGGGTCACCGCTGCGGTGAAGTGTGCTCCGCCGGCCAACAAGCCGCTTCCGGAGGAGCGCGACGCGTGTGCGCCGTTTCTCCAACGCGAACTCGCCGCACTCGCGAACGTCTCGGTCGTGGTGTGTCTCGGGCAGTTCGGCTATCAGGCCGCCTGCTCGTTGTTCGGTGTCCGTCCGCGGCCGACGTTCGGCCACGGCGTCGAGGTGGTGGTCGAGGGCGGCCCCACCCTGGTGTGCTCGTTCCACCCCAGCCAGCAGAACACGTTCACCGGACGGCTGACCGAGGTCATGCTCGACGCCGTCTTTGCACGAGCGACCGAGCTGCGCCGCCCGAGCACCGACGGTGGCTGACACCGGTGGGGCGAGGAAGGGTGGCCGTTAGCCTCGCAGTGCTGTGACCTCGACTCGTATCACCAACACGCTCGCCATCGGACTGCTCGCGGTGCTCGGCGTGTCGGCGTGCCAGTCCGACCCCAGCCCCCAGCGCGTCGCCGAGGATCTCGTGAAGACCCTCACCCAGGATCACCCGGAGATCGAGGACTGCATGCTCGAGGTGGTCGAGTCGTACGACCTCAACGACCTCGGGGAGAAGGCGAACAACGAGAACCCGGAGATCAGCGATCCGGCACTCGCCGAACTCGACGAGTTCGAGGCCGATCTCGTCGCGTGCGATCCCGACGGCATCACCCGCACGTCGACCCCCTGAATGCAACGGTTGGTGTCAGACACCAAACGTCACATTACGCGTCGGACTTCGGGGTGGCGTCGGGTGACGGTGCCGCAGCCTTCTTCTTGGGGGGCGGTACGCCGATCGCAGGCGCCCGGTCGGCGAACTCGGGCCAGCGCCGCCGGCTGACGATCGACAGCAGCCGCAGCAGCCGCATCGCGGTCTCGTCGGTCTGGGCGGGCTTGGCGATGATCGAGCCGTCAGCGATCATCCGCTCGATGACCTGTTCGCCGAGCTCGGTGCGCACGATCGTCAGCGTCCAGTCGTTGTCCTCACCGATGCCGCCCGTCGACACGTCGGCGTGTTCCGCAGCGAAGTCGGGGCAGCTCGTGCAGCCCTTGCGGGTCCATCCGTGGCATTCCTTGAGGTCGACCTCGTGGTACGAGCCGTCCTTCATCCAGATCTGGAAGACGCCCTTGATGTTCATCTTGACCATGTCCTGCTTCTTGAGGCCGTACTTGGCCTCGAAGAGCTCGGGGAAGATCGCATCGTCGAACGTCTTGGAACACAAGAGACCGATGTTGAACAGGAACGGCTTGGCGACCTTGCCGGCCTTGCGGTCCCACATGGTGGGCGGTGACGAGGTCTGACAGCCCATGCCGACCAACGCGAGACGTTCGTAGCCCTTCTCCTTGGCTTCGGGGAGCGCCAGCGGGTTCGCGCAGTACGTGTAGCGGCTCCCGGCGGTGGCGAGGATCTCCTCCTTCGTGGACACGACGGCAGGTTTCGCCTTCCAGGCGTCGTCGTCTTCGACGCCCGACACGAGTGCTGCGTCGATGTAGTCGTTCTCGCGCAGCCAGATCAGCATCGCCGACACGAGCCCGCCGTCCTGGCCCATCTTGTGCACCATCTCGTCGCTCGCTCGGGTGAGGTACAGCTGGCGCCAGATGCCGGCCATCTCGTCGGGCTCGCGCAACCGGCCGAAGAGGTGCATGTCGGCCGACGGCTCCCACGCACGAAATCGCGGGCAGGCCCGAGTGCAGGTGGTGCAACCGCCGCCCGCACCGAACCCGTGGACGCAGTTGTCGAGCCCGAGTTCCTCCTCGAGGTGGAACGGGATGTACTTGCCCTCCTCGTGTTCGTAG
This sequence comes from Ilumatobacteraceae bacterium, assembly GCA_041742555.1. GTDB lineage: Bacteria > Actinomycetota > Acidimicrobiia > Acidimicrobiales > Ilumatobacteraceae > Sva-07. The sequence continues at coordinate 7,416 of JBGSII010000257.1, read as the reverse complement.
CCGATCACATCGTGCGGGCAGGTGACGACACACCCAGCGCAGCCCGTGCACAGCCCGGTCGTGATGACCTCGGCGTACAGCTCCTTCCACTGCGCCGTCCAGCGCCCAGCCTTGTCGGGCGATTCGGGGGCGTCGGTTTCGATCGTCGTCATCTGGCCGACTGTAGGCGACACGTGGGACAACCGGCGAGGGAAGCGCCAGCGACGAGCCGGAGTCGGGCCGACCGCACGTGGCCAACCACCAAAGGGTGGTGAGGCCCGACAAGTGGGGTACGGACGCGCCGATCCCCGAGCCAACCCTCTGAGGACGCAAAGGAGGCTCGGGGATCGAGCTACAGGACGCAACGATGCGTCCCGATCAGGGCCGGTCAGCGACTAGATCGCGTCGCCGCCTTCCTCGCCGGTGCGGATGCGGACCAACCGCTCCACCGGCGAGACCCAGATCTTGCCGTCGCCGATCTTGCCGGTCGCGGCTGCTGCCACGATCGTGTCGACGACGCTGTCCACGGCGTCGTCGTCGACCACGATGCTGAGGCTCACCTTGGGGACGAAGTCGATCTTGTACTCGGCTCCACGGTAGGTCTCGGTGTGGCCGCCTTGGCGCCCGAAGCCGCGGACTTCCTCGACGGTGATCCCGGCGACACCGATGGCCTTGAGGGCATCTTTGACGTCGTCGAGCTTGAACGGCTTGATGACCGCTGTCACGAGTTTCATGTGTTGGTTCCTTTGTGAGTCTGTCGTTGCTCGATGGGATCAGCTCGTGTGAGCCATGTCGGGGGCGTAGCCCTGGAGGCCGTGCTCGAGGACGTCCAGACCCTCGATCTCCTCTTCGCGGGTGACTCGGAGGCCGATCGTCTTCTTCAGCGCGAAGAACAAGATGCCGGTGCAGAGCACCACCCAGACGAGGATGATCGCTGCCATCAGCAACTGCACGAGCAGCTGATCGATGCCGCCGCCGTAGAAGAGGCCGGCATCCTCGCGGCCGAGGAAGGCGTCGTCGTAACGGGCGAACAGCCCGATTGACAACAGGCCCCAGAGACCGCAGATGCCGTGGACGCTGACGGCGCCGACCGGATCGTCGATCTTGATCTTGTCGAAGAACAGCACCGAGAAGACCACCAGGACGCCGGCGATACCGCCGATCACGACAGACATGACCGGAGTCACCGCGCCACAGGGGGCGGTGATGGCGACGAGGCCGGCGAGGACGCCGTTGCCGATCATCGCGAGGTCCGGCTTGCCGGACTTCAGCGTGATGGTGATCGCGGTGAGCAGACCACCGGCAGCTGCGGCGAGCATCGTGTTGACGGCGATGCCGGACACGAACTCGTCGGCGAGCAGTTCCGAGCCGGGGTTGAAGCCGAACCAGCCGACCCACAGGATGAACACACCGAGAATGGCGAAGGGGATGTTGTGACCTGGGATCGCGCGAGGCGAACCGTCGTCTGCGTATCTGCCGATTCGGGGCCCGAGGAAGAGTGCACCCATGAAGGCAGCGATGCCGCCGGTCATGTGCACGACGCCGGACCCGGCGAAGTCGGAGTACACCGCACCGTTGATGTTGATGTCGGCGATGAGACCCTTGCCCCACGTCCAGTGCACGATCACCGGGTAGATGAACGCACACATCACGGCCGAGAAGATCACGTACGACCAGTACTTCGTGCGCTCTGCCATCGCGCCGGACGCAATCGTCACGGCCGTGGCAGCGAACACCGCCTGGAAGAAGAACGAGGTCCCGGGGCTGAGGCCACCTTCTGGAATCGCTGCGAGGTCCAGGTCGTTCAGGAAGAAGTTGCTGGTGCCGATGAACCATCCTCCGCTCTCGCCGAATGCGAATGCCCAACCGGTCGCGAAGAATGCGAGGACGCCGACGATCGCGTCGGTCATGTTCTTGGCGAAGATGTTGACGACGTTCTTCGCTCGCGTCATGCCCGCTTCGACGAGGGCGAAGCCCGCCTGCATGAAGAACACCAACACGCCGGCGACGAGGACCCAGATGTTGTTCAGGTAGTCCTGGGCGGTCGGGACGTAGTCCTGCGCAAAGCCGACGGATGGGGTGAGGGCCAGGACGGCGACGACGCCACCCAGGCCGGAAACGATTCGAAGCGCTCTGTTGCGCACGGGTCCTCCAAGAGTTAGGGAAATGGGTTCACGCGTCCAGAGGCGCCGTTGCCGCCCGGAGTGCGAGCGCAACATAAGACGACCGGATTTCTCCTCTGTGCCCGATGTGTTTCCTGCGTGTGAATGGTCCCGCCCGCAAGACTTGACCCGCGGGTCAAGTCGCGACTCAAATTGTCGGCATGGATCTCTCCTATCCCCCAGAAGCCGAGGAATTCCGCGCCGAGATCAGGGCGTGGTTGCACGACAACCTGCCCGACGGTTGGTTCGACGACGGCTTCGAGATGACCGACGAGGAACGCAAGCAGTTCAACGAGGAGTGGCCGCGCAAGCTGTTCGAGGGTGGTTGGATCTGCGCCACCTGGCCGGCCGAGTACGGCGGCAAGGGGCTCACCACGATGCAGGGCGTGGTGCTGTCCGAGGAGTTCGCCACCGCCAAGGCGCCGATGCGCGGCGACTTCTTCGGCGACACGCTGGTCGGGCCGACGATCCTGCAGTGGGGCACCGAGGAACAGAAGAAGGAGTTCCTGCCGGGCATCCTGAACGGGACGACGCGGTGGTGCCAGGGATTCTCCGAGCCGAACTCCGGCTCCGACCTCGCCAGCCTGAAGACCTCGGCGGTCCTCGACGGCGACGAGTGGGTCATCAACGGCCAGAAGGTGTGGACCACCGGCGGCCACCATGCCGACTACTGCTTCCTGCTCACCCGCACCGATCCCGACGTCAAGAAGCACGGCGGCATCTCCTACATGCTCGTGCCGATGCGTCAGCCCGGCATCGAGGTGCGCGGCATCGTGCAGCCCGACGGCACTGCGGAGTTCTGCGAGGTCTTCTTCGACAACGCCCGCTGTCGCAAGGACGCGGTTGTCGGTGGCGTCAACAACGGCTGGAAGGTCGCCAACTCGACGCTGGCGTTCGAGCGCGGTCAGTCGGCGACGACCGGCTACCGACGCTTCGCCGAGGAGTACCGCCTGCTCGTCGAAGCCGCGACGAACAAGGGCGTGATCGACGATCCGCTGATCCGCCAGCGTCTGATGACCTACTACACGAAGATCCAGATCCTTCGGATCAACGGCCTCCGCAACCTCTCGGCGACGTTGAGCGGTTCCAGCGACATGGGCACGATCGCACTGGGTGCCACGAACAAGATGTTCTGGTCCGAGATGCACAAGGCGGCGATGGAGCTGGCCGTCGACATCTGGGGCGCCGACGCGTTGCTCATCGACGCCGGCCCGGAGTCCGGCGGGTGGCCGGGCGCGGCCCGGGACGAGCGTCGTGCCGGGTATCCCGTCAGCTCGATGATGTCGTCGTTCTTCTTCTCGCGCTCGGAGACGATCTGGGGTGGCACGAGCCAGATTCAGCGCAACATCGTGGGCGAGCGTGTCCTCGGTCTCCCCAAGGAGCCCAAGCCCGCGGACGAGTGACCTCTCCCGCCACCCGTTCTCGTGAACTCGTGCGGCAATAGTTCGCGCATGAGTTCACGAGAACGGGTCAGGCAGCGCGGAACGTCGCTTTCCGCTGGCGATGGATGTCGGCGAGCTCGTTGATCGTCGCGTCGAAGTTGTCGTCGAGTTCGTAGTCGGTGACCCGGTCGACCTGCCAACCGAGTCGCCTGAGCCCGCGATCGCGTACCTTGTCCTGTTGGGCCTCTTGGCGGCCGGCGTGCCAGCTCGCGTGATCGACCTCGAGGGCCCACTTGATCGACGGGTCGGCGCCGTCCGGATGGATGATCTGGCCGCCGGGCAGCGCGATGGCGAACTGACGAGCGAGCACGATGCCGCGGTCCTCGAGCGCTCGCAGGACTCGCAGTTCGAGCCCTGAACCCGCCGGCTTCTGCCAGTCGGCCCGCCGTGCCATCACCCGGTTGACCCGTCCGAGCCCGGGTCGACCTTTCGACCGGAGGCGCCGCGTCAACCGCCAGAGCGTCTGCAGGCTGCAGTGGTTGTCGAGCACCCATTCGGTCAGCCGTTCGAATCGTTCGTCGTCGAGGTCGCGTGCGCAGTCGAACCATGCGCGCGGTGGGCAAGCAACGACGATGCCGTCGGCGCGCGGCACTGCGTCGCCCGAGTCGATCACGTTCGATCGCCGCAGCAGAACACCCTTCGTGATCGGCGTGCGGTCGTGACCGACCAGCACGTGCGGTACCTCAGCGCGCCAGACGTGGCGAAACCCCCACAGGCGACCCGCCGAGATGCCAGTCACGATGGCGGACGGATCTGCGAAACATGCTGCGGCACATCTGCTTTCGAAGGTTTCGGGAGATGTGGCGATTCGGTACACGCCGCGGTGCACCGGAACGAGGACTCCGTTTGCGAGCTGCCAACGCAACGTGTTGGTCGTGTATCCGTCCGCCGTGAGTTCGTCGTGCGTGACGATGCCGTGGCGCTGCGCGATGAGACGAGCGAGCGATGGTGAGAGTGTGGCCATGGGGCTCCTTCGGATCGGTCCGGAAGCGGGCCATCACGGCCGAGCGGGACACCCCGTGCAACCTGACGCTATCCGCGGGTGTCGAGTGCCCCGTTTGCCCGCCGTTGTCGTGAACTCGTGCGGGAATAGTTCGCGCACGAGTTCACGAGAACGAAATGGGTGGGCGTGGTCCGCCGAAGGTCGGCGCGGTACGGTCAGCGTTCGTGGACGAACTGCTCGAGGAGGACGGCAGCCCTCGGCTGATCGCGCGGGACCTGATCGAGCTGCTGCATCGCATCGGTCTCGACGAGGTGCGCGAACGCCAACGTGTGTCCGACCTCGAGATCCTCACGATGGGCATTTCCTTCACCGTCTACTCCGACGGTGAGAACATCGACCGAGCCTGGCCGTTCGACATCATCCCGCGCCTGATCGATGGCAGCGAGTGGAGCGTCGTGGAGCAGGGCCTCGCCCAACGATTGCGGGCACTGAACCACTTCATCGACGACATCTACAACGACCGCCGGATCATCGCCGATGGGGTCTTCCCGCCCGAGTTGCTCGACGACTCGGCCAACTACCGGCCGGAGTGCCGTGGCGTCCATCCCAAGTTCGGTGTGTGGGCACACATCTCCGGCTCCGACCTCGTCCGCGCCGGTGACGGCCAGCTCTACGTGCTCGAGGACAACCTGCGAGTGCCCTCGGGCGTGAGCTACGTGCTGGAGAACCGAGCGGTCGCCAAGCGGGCATTCCCCGAACTGTTCCAGCGGCACCGGATCCGACCGGTCGACGCGTACACCGACGAACTCAACAAGCTGCTCGTCTCGCTCGCGCCGGACGATCGCCACGACCCGACGATCGCAGTCCTGACACCGGGGATCTTCAACTCGGCCTACTTCGAGCACTCGTTCCTCGCGCAGCGGATGGGCGCCGAACTGGTGGAAGGCCAGGATCTCGTCGTCGGCGACGACGACTGCGTCTACATGCGCACGATCCAGGGTCTGGAGCGCGTCCATGTGATCTACCGGCGTATCGACGACCTGTTTCTCGACCCGGAGGCGTTCCTGCCCGACTCGATGCTCGGTGTCGCCGGGCTGATGCGCGCATGGAAGGCGGGCAACGTCGCGATCGCCAATGCCCCCGGCGCCGGTGTCGCCGATGACAAGGTCGTGTATGCCTGGGTGCCCGACATGATCCGGTACTACCTGGGCGAGGAGCCGCTCATCCCGAACGTGCCCACGTATCGGTGCATGTACGCCGCCGAGTGTGCGCACGTGCTCGCGAATCTCGGCGAACTCGTACTGAAACCGGCCAACGAGAGCGGGGGCTACGGCATCGTGATCGGAAATCGTGCCAGCGCCGACGAGCTCGCAGCTGCCGCCGACTCGATTCGCGCGGACCCACGGAACTGGGTCGCCCAACCGATTCTCGACCTGTCGACCGGGCCAACCCTGGTCGACGACGGGATCGAGCCGCGCCACCTCGACCTGCGGCCGTTCATCCTGACGGGAGAGCACAGCTATGTGACTGCCGGGGGACTGACCCGTGTCGCGCTCACGAAGGGTTCGCTCGTGGTGAACTCGTCTCAAGGCGGTGGCAGCAAGGACACGTGGATCGTCGACACGAGCGATCACCCTGCCCAGTCGTGGGCGCAGGCCCAGCAACAGTCGCAGTCGGGGGACCGCTGATGGCGCTGCTGTCACGCGTTGCCGATCGGATGTACTGGGCGGCTCGGTACGTCGAGCGGGCGGAGGACTCCGCACGAGTCCTGCGCTCGTACGGCGACGTCCTGGCCGATCTGCCGACGTCGTCGGCGCGTTGGAGCCCGCTCGTGAGCATCTCGGGCAGCGATGTCCGCTTGCCGGCGGTGGCGGGCTCCGACGAGAGCCAGGTCGCCCAGTTCCTCATCGCCGATCGCGAGCATCCCAACAGCATCGTCAACTCGGTCGAACGGTGCCGCGAGAACCTCCGCACGTGCCGGGAGGTGCTGCCGCGCGAGGCATGGCACACGGTCAATGACCTCTCGATCTACGTGCGCGGCGCGGCGATCACATCCGTCGAACGACGTCGACGCGATCGGTTCCTGGCACGGGTGATCGACGAGAGCCGACGACTCGACGGGGTCCTGATCTCCACCATGAACCGCGACGAGGTGTTCGAGATGTGGCGGCTCGGTCGGTACATCGAACGTGCCGACATGACGACCCGCGTGCTCGGCGTTCGCGCCGCCGCGCTGCTCGCGCTGCCACCGGGAGCCGTCGACGAGTTCGCGGAGGTGCAGTGGATGGGCGTCCTGCGGTCGCTGTCGGCCCTGCAGATGTACCAGCGAGCGACGCGGGGCCCGATCGACGGCCCCAGCGTGGTCCGATTCCTGCTCTTCGATCATCGGTTCCCGCGCTCGGTCGCGGGATGCCTCGCGGAGATGCGCAGCTCCATCCTTCGGCTGCCGGAGTATTCGACCGTGCTCGGAGCCGTCGAAGCCGCCGATCGTCAGTTGCGTCGTAGTCGGCCCGCAGCCGATGACGGCGCCGCACTCGACTCGGCGATGGACGAGGTACAACGGGCGCTCTCGCGGCTGGACAACGTGATGCACGAACAGTACGTCGTGCACTGAACCGTGACGAACGACCGATGACCGATTCGACCCGGACCGAGACCGGCACGCCGCCGTCGGCGACCGCCAGCCCTGGAGGGCTGGGAGCGGCATCGCTGATGGACTCGATCGGCGCGCTCGCCGACCTGGTCGCACGCCAGATCGACCACGATCGGATGCTCGCCGCTATGCCGAACAGCTGCAACAAGACGGTCTGCTCAAGGAGTCCTACCCCATTTTGTCGGTGGCGGCCCCCTTCCGTGGCGGTCGCAACGGCATCAATGACTTCACTTATGT
>JBGSII010000256.1:0-1870 GCA_041742555.1 Ilumatobacteraceae bacterium | reverse complement strand
TCGGCGGTGTTGTCGAGCTGACCGGTCGCGTTGCGGAAGCGCAGGTTGAGCGCCTCCTGCTTCGTGGCCTTCAGTTCGTCGATCAGTTCACCGAGGCTGAGCTCGACGAGTTCGTTGGTCTTCGCCATGTCAGATCTCCTCCTCACGGGTGATGATGCGAGCCTTGATCGGCAGCTTCTGAATCGCCTTCTCGAGGGCGGCCTTGGCCATCTCCTCGTTCGGGTACGACAGCTCGAACAGCGTGCGACCGGGCTTGACGACGGCCACCCAGAATTCGGGGTTGCCCTTCCCGGAGCCCATGCGGGTCTCGGCCGGCTTCTTCGTGACCGGCTTGTCCGGGAACACGTTGATCCAGACCTTGCCGCCGCGCTTGATCGAGCGGGTCATGGCGATACGGGCAGCCTCGATCTGACGGGCGGTCAGCCAGCCCGGCTCGAGCGCCTGGATTCCGTACTCACCGAAGTTCAGGCCGGAGCCGCCTTTGGTGAGCCCTTTCGTGCGACCGCGGTGGTGCTTGCGATGGGCGACCTTGCGTGGCATCAGCATGGTTCGTCCCCTTTCAGTCCTCGCCGCGGAAGTGCGGCGTCTCGTGGCCCTCGCCCTGCGCGGTGCGCTTGGCGATCGCCTCTTCTTCGTCGAGCAACTTCTCGAGTTCCGGATCGGCTTCACGGATCAGCGGCTGGGTCTCCGCGCCGATGGCATCGCGGGGTCCACCCGACGACACGACCTTGCGAGGGCCACCCTGGCCGGAGGTCTCGCCGACGGCCATTGCGGCCTCCCGAGCGATCTTGTCCTCGTTGAGCTTCTTGTACGGGAGGATGTCTCCCTTGTAGATCCACACCTTGACGCCGACCCGACCACTGGTCGTCTTGGCCTCGCGCATGCCGTAGTCGATGTCGGCACGCAGCGTGTGCAATGGCACACGGCCTTCGCGATACCACTCGGTGCGGCTCATCTCGGCGCCGCCGAGGCGACCCGAGCACTGCACGCGGATGCCGAGGGCGCCGGCGCGCTGAGCGTTCTGCACCGCGCGCTTCATGGCCCGGCGGAAGGCGATGCGATTGACGAGCTGGTCGGCCACACCCTGGGCGATCAGCGCGGCGTCGAGTTCAGGGTTCTTGATCTCGACGATGTTCAACTGGATCTTCGGGTTCCCCGTGATCTTGGTGATCAGCTGTCGGAGTTCGTCAGCCTGGGCGCCACGGCGTCCGATCACGATGCCCGGGCGCGCCGTGTGGACGTCGACACGCAGTTTGTCGCGGGTGCGCTCGACCTCGATACGGCTGATCGCCGCCGACTCGAGACGCGTCATGATCTCGCGACGGATCGTCCAGTCCTCGGTGAGGTACTCCTTGTAGTCACGCTCGGAGAACCAACGCGACTTCCAGTCGGTGGTCACTCCCAGGCGGAAGCCGTACGGATTGATCTTCTGACCCATTATTTGGTGTCCTCTTCGTCGGCCCGCTGGTTCTCCTCATCGGACTGCGCCTCGTCGCGGGCGCTTCCCTCGGCGCCGGCGGTGGCGTCTGTGGTCTCATCGGTGGTGTCGTCGCTGGCGCTTCCCTCAGCGGCAGCGTCAGTCGTCACGTCGTCCTCGGCACCGTCGGCCTCGGGAGTGGTCACTTCTTCGATTTCGGTCGCTTCTGCGTCAGCCGTCGCGTCGTCCTCGGTCGCATCGGCTTCAGGAGCCTCTGCTGACTCGCCGGTGTCCGACTCGGTGGTGTCCACCGTCTCGTCCACCGTCTCGGTCGTCTCGTCATCGACGATCTCGGCGTCGAGGACGTCGTCGGTCGTGGCCGTGGTCTCGGCGGCCTGCTGGCGGCTGCGCTCGACGCGGGCACGACGGCTGGCGGCGCTCGAGGTCGGGCGG
>JBGSII010000255.1:0-4974 GCA_041742555.1 Ilumatobacteraceae bacterium | reverse complement strand
AACGACGCCTCCTCGTACTTGGCGCCCGCTGCGCCCACCTCTGCCGCCAGCGCGGGCGCGCACACCGTGCCCTGGGCGACGGCCTCGATCGCGTCGAGGATCTTGACGTAGCCAGTGCACCGGCACAGGTGTGCTCCGAGGTGGGGAGCCATTCCTTCCCGGGTGAGCGACGACCCTTTCTTGTCGATCTGGGCCTTGGCGCGCATGACGATGCCGGGGATGCAGAACCCGCACTGCAGCCCGCCGCACGCCGCGAACGCGTTCGCGAACGTGTCGCGCTCGGCTTGGTCGATCCCCTCCAGGGTGACGACCGACGATCCGTCGACCTTCTCCATGTCGCACTGGCAGGCCACGATCGCCTTGCCGTCGACGAACACGGTGCAGCACCCGCACTGCCCTGACGGCGAGCAACCGTCCTTCGGCGAGGTGATGTCGAGCTCCTCGCGCAGCGCGGCCAGCAGGTGAGGGTGCGAGCGCCGAACGGTGACGGGCGTTCCGTTCACGACGAACGACACGCGGGCATCCGAATCGAGTGCTGCGGGCGCGTCGGCGAGTTCGGTCACGCTTTACAGTTTGTCAAAGCCTTGCCCTCGGTGAAAGCCACCGCCGTGAACGCCGCGTTACGTACGAGATGTGCCTGGCGCGTCTCGGACGCAGGCCGAGCAGCGCACCGAGAGCGCGAAGTGGCCCAACTCGAGATGGAGGCCGTAGCGGTGCTGGAGGCGGTCGGCGAGTGCGGACAGTTCTCCGGTCGGGATGTCGGTGATGGCTCCGCAGCCGGCGCACACCGCGGTGATCGTGCGAGCACCGGCCCACCGATACGTCGCGGGGCCGTGGCCGAGGTGCACGTGCTCGATGACCCCCACCTCCTCGAAGTGCGACAGCGAGCGGTACACCGTGGCGAGATCGATGTCGTCGTGTCGCTCGGCGAGCTCCTCGGCCGTGATCCGGCCGCCGTGGTCGTACAGGTCGGCGAGCAGCTCGCGCCTCGCCTTGGTGATCCTGCCGCCACCCTCGCGGACGCGCTGCAACGCGTCGTCGAACGCCAACGACGACTGACGTGTTCGAGGCGGCGTGATCACGACCGAATCGTAGGCGCCACAGACGTCACGGGAGAATGAAGCGCAACCAGGACGCGCCACCGACCTGTGCCAGCACGAGGTCGCCGTTCGTCAGCACATCGGTCGGACCGCCGAAACCGCCGGCGTCGTCGAGGTCCTCGACGACGAACCGAACGCCGTCGCCCGACGCGAGCAACCAGAAGTCCGGCCGGTAGTTCTCGCCCTCGCCCCTGGGCCCCGTCTGCACTGCGGCATCGACGACCAGCGCCGACCCGGGAGCCCACCACGAACCGAACCCGGACTGGAACGTCTCGGGAAGGCCGGGCACGTCGATGAGCTGGGCCGAGCCTCCGGTCTCGTCGAGCCGGTACAGATCCACGGATCCGTCGGATCCATCGGACGACAGCACGATCACACCGCCGTCGAACGCGAAGCCGCCGGTGATCGCCCCGTCGGGATCGGGGAGCGGGCTCGCCGTCCACGTCAGACCATCCGACGAGAACAGGGTTTCGTCGGTCCACTGCAGGAAGCCCAATGGTGTCGCGAGCAGCTGACCCGAGCCGCTGAGGAGGTCGGACTGCGCCGGCACGCCGTCCCACGTCGCCGCCCACAGCTGCGGTCGGTACTCGTTGTTGGTGAGGTCGGGGACGACGTCGAGCGGCACGCCCAGTTCCTCCCACGTGTAGAACTCGGTCTCCGCCGACTCGGTGGTCGAGTACTGCACCGACACACCGGACTCGTCGACACTCGAGCCGAACCCGCCGTCGCTCGCCTCCAGCTTCGCGCGCACATCGTCGGGCACGAGCTGCAGGACGTCGACATCGACCGAGTCGAAGACCGTCACTGCCCAGCCGGACTCGTTGGCGACGAGATCCTGGCCGCTCACCGACCGTCTGACACCCAGCGGTACCTCGTCCAGCGACGACGGAGGTTCGAACTGCTGCACCGCCCAGTTGACGAGGTCGGTGGTGGTCGCCACCGCGACGGTGTCGCTCCCGGGGCCGTCCGGGGTCTGTGGCTCGTTGAACACGACCGCGGCCCGATCGCCGGCCGTGGCGACGCCGCCGATGAAGTCAGCGCCGGGTGGCAAGGTCATCTCGATGGGCTCCCATGCGCCGCCATCGGTCGTGAACCGTGCCTCGATGGTCGGCGATTCGGACGACTGCTCGGCATAGATCGCCGCAGACGCTTCCGGATTGGCGGAGATGATCGCCGACACCTCGTCGAGGAGTCCCGCCTCCGACAGGATTGTCATCGCGTCGCTGATCGTCGCTGGCTGGTCCTCGGCGAAGAGGTCGACCACCGCCTGCGGAAACAGCGCAACGATCTCCTCGGGGAACTCGGCCGGGAGCGGCTGCGGCGCGTACACCATCGAACCAGCCACGAACCCGTCGCGCCAGGGGAACACGAACTGGCTCTCGGCTGGAGCACCCGTGCCGTCGACGACCTCGCCAGGCTGCTGGATGACCTCGACGGTCGGGTGTGGTGTCGGAGCCGGCGCCGTCGACTGGTCCGGCTGGGTCACCTCGGCGGGGTCGGTGACGAGTGCCGGGTCCGCACTGAGGCGCAGGCTCGACTCGTTCGACCCGCCGAGCGCGGTGAACGCGACGGCGCCGGCGATCAACAGTGCGGCGACACCCAGACCACCGCCGACTCGGGCACGGGTCCGCCGCCGCCGCACGATGTGACGGACGTCGGCACGGGCGTCGTCGAGATCGCCGACGTCGATCCGTGACGCGACACCGACCAGAACGGAGCGGAGGTCGTCGTGATCAGCCATGGTGGTTCTCCATCAGTGCTTCGAGTTGGGCGAGGGCCCGGCTGAGTCGGCTCTTCACCGTGCCGGGAGCGACGTCGAGGGCCGAGGCAAGTTGTGCCTCCGACCAGTCGAGATAGAACTTGCCGACGATCACGGTGCGATGGTCGAGCGAGAGCTGGCGCAGCGCTTCGGCCAACGCCGCGTCGCGGCCAGGCACATCGGGCGACGGACCGTCGACGACCAACCCGACGCGCTCCCGACGGAACTTGCGCCGTCGTGAGCGTGCCCAGTTGAGTCCCGCCCGGTAGACCCAGCCTGCCGGGTTCTCGTAGGTCGACACCGTCGACCACCGCTGGAGCGCTCGGGCGAAGCCCTCCGCAGCAGCATCGCGGCCGAGTTCTGCATCAGCCAGCGCCAACGTCAGCGCCCGCACCATCGGTGCATGGTGACCGGCGAAGAACGCGTCGAAGTCGACGACCACCACGTCGCTGTGCTCGGTGCCCACGCTCGCGATCGTCACACACCTAAACGCACGAGCCGATGATTCGGTTCCCTCACACGACCCGCGATTTCACCAGGGGTCAGACCCCTGCTGCAATCGACGCCGCGATCGGGCCATACAGCTCGGGGCGGCGGTACTTCTCGAAGTCGAACAGGGTTCCCGTGTACTGCTTGCACCAGTCGAGGTCGCACTCGGCGACGATCACCTCGTCGCCGTTGGTGGTCGCCTTCGCCAGCAGCTCACCTGACGGGGCGAAGATCGACGACTCGGCCAGGGAGTCGACGCCTTCTTCGACACCGCCCTTCGCGACGCCGACGACGAACGTGCCGTTCTGGTACGCGCCCGACGACATGACGAGCTGGTTGTGGAAACCCTGCAGCGGGTCCTGGCTCGGGTCGGGCGCGTAGTGCAGCGGCGTGTTGTAGCCGCACAGGATCAGCTCGACCCCCTGCAGGCCCATCAACCGGTAGCTCTCGGGCCAACGCCGGTCGTTGCAGATCATCATCCCGACTCGGCCCCCGAACGCGTCCCACACGCCGAACCCCTCGGGCGACGGCTCGAAGTAGTACCGCTCGGCGTGTTGGAAGGGACGGTCGGGCTCGTTGGCGGCGTGGCCGGGGATGTGGACCTTCTTGAACGTGCCGACGATCGACCCGTCGCGCTCGACGAGCGTCTGGACGTTCCAGCGGTGTTGGGATCCGTCCGGCGCGTCCTCGAGCAGCGCATAGCCGAGGCAGAAGCCGACCTCGAGCCGTCGGGCCTCGTCGAACAGCGGCTGCGTCGCTTCGTTCGGCATCGACCGTTCGTAGAAGTGGTCGGTCGTCGAGATGTCGTCGACGAACCATCGCGGGAAGAACGTGGTGAGCGCGAGCTCGGGGAACACGACCAGGTCGCTCCCCTGGCTCGCCGCCTCCTGGAGCAGCACGATCATCCGCTCGACGACCGAGCCGCGGTCGTCGGCGAGTTGGACCGGGCCGAGCTGTGCGCCCGCGACGGTGACGATACGTGTCATGGAGGCATTCTGGCAGCGACCTGTACGAGGCGGTGGCCGTGATGGTCGATGATCCAAGCGAGCCCCGGGCGCGCCGGGATCGTCGAGCGCCGTGGCAGCACTGCGCCGAGCAACTCGCCGTCGACATCTCCCGCCGCCGTCATGATCAGACCACAACGGGACCGGGTCACCTCGCGAGTCCAGTGGCCGTATGCGACGCGCACCGCGTCGACACGGGCGGCGACGGCGAATGTCACGCCCGGTCGCCCGAGCAGCCGGCCGAACGACCCACCGGGATCGTCCACCCGCTCGGCGTCATCGACGACGACCAGCACCGATGGGTGGTCGCCGAGCCGCTCGAGGTCAGAGATCGGCCGACGACGATCGACGTGGATCACCACCCCACGCCGGTGCAACCGACGCCAGGCGACCTCCACCTGGCGCAGCGCCGTCGAACGACCAGTTCGCGCGGCGCCCCCGATGAAGACGTGATCACCCGCCGGAACGCGCAGCACGGCCGGTTCGAGGTCGTCGGCAGCGAGCCCGATCGGCAACTCGATCGGCAGCCCGTCCAAGGGTCGTGGCGAACCGGCCGACGACAACCGGTCGTCGAACTCGGTCGCGACGACCACGTCCGGCAAGACCAGCACCGGCGCCGCCC
>JBGSII010000254.1:0-4049 GCA_041742555.1 Ilumatobacteraceae bacterium | reverse complement strand
GACGCCGTCGATCATTCGCTCGACGACGTCGACCGGATCGAGCTCGACGCCGCCACGCGTGCGCAGCGCATGCGCTGAATCGAGCAGATCGAATCCGACGAGGGACAGCGCGTCGGCCTCGGACCACGTGCCGCCGAACTCCGCCACGAGTTCGAACTCGACCTCGAACCAGTACGGCTCGGTGTCGACGAGGGTGCCGTCCATGTCCCAGAGGACCGCGGCGGGTCGGGTCACGTGCGGAACACGGTGATCTTGTCCTCGCCGATGCGCTCGCGCTTGGCGGGGTCGTCGATCCCGAGGCCCTCCTCGGGGGCCAGGCAGAGCACGCCGAGCTTTCCTTCGGCCTCGTTGTGGTGCACGGTGAGAGCCGCTTCGCCGACGTGTGCAAGGTCGTATGTCTTGGTCAGCAGCGGTTGGATGCGACCCTGGTCGAGCAGCTTGTTGGCGGCGTACGACTCGGCGTAGTTGGCGAAGTGCGACCCGATGAGGTTCTTCAGCTTCATCCAGAAGTGCCGGTTGTCGAACTCGACCATGTAGCCGGAGGTCGCGGCACACGTGACGACGGTGCCGCCTCGCTTGACCGCGAACACCGACGCACCCATCGTGGAACGCCCCGGGTGTTCGAACACGATGTCGACGTCCTCGCCGTTGTTGAGCTCGCGGATCTTCTTGCCGAAGCGCCGCCACTCGGCTTCGTCCTGGGTGTTCTCGTCGGACCAGAACTCGTACTTCTCGGCGCGACGGTCGATGACGGCCTCGCACCCCATCCGGTTGAGCAGCTCCGCGCGCTCCGGTGACGACACGACCCCGATGGGGGTGCCGCCGCCGTTGAGCACGTATTGCACGGCGTAGCCGCCGATGCCGCCGGTGGCACCCCAGATCAGGACGCTGTCGCCCTGCTTCATCTGCGCGCCGTTCTCGCTGACCAGCATCCGGTACGACGTCGAACTGCACAACCCGTTGACGGCAGCTTCCTCCCAGGACAGGTGGGTGGGTTTGGGCATCAGCTGGTTGGCCTTGACCACGGCGAGGTCGGCGAGGCCGCCGAAGTTGGTCTCGAAGCCCCAGATCAACTGGTTCGTCGCGAGCATGGAGTCGTTGTGCGCGCTCGGGTCCTGATCGTCGACGTAGTTGCAGTGCACCGTGACGCGGTCGCCGGGTTTCCAATTGCGAACGGCGGATCCGACCCGGACCACGACCGCGGCGGCGTCGGACCCGACCACGTGATACGGCAGGGCATGGCGCTTGCCCCATTCGTTCTGCCGGCCCATCTTGTCGAGGAACCCGAACGTCGGCAGCGGCTCGAAGATCGATGTCCAGACCGTGTTGAAGTTGATGCTCGAGGCCATCACGGCGATGTAGACCTCGTCGGGGGCCAGCTTCGGCGTGGCGACCTCACCGACCTGGAGCGACTTGCGAGGATCCTTGTCCCACGAGTCGACGCCTTCGAACATCGCCGTGTCCTCCCGACGGACGAACGCCGCCCGATAGCTCTCCGGGATCGGAAGGTTGGCGATGTCGTCACCGCTCGCACCGGACTGGATGGCCTCGAGGATCTCCTGCATGGCGCGCGAGGTTACTGACCGGTAAGCCAGCCGGCCAAAGCTTGTCGACCGATCGAATCGCGCCGCCACCCCACCCGAAGTCGTTGCAGATCGTTGTGCTGGCAACCGCGTGATGCGCATTTTTCGGGGGTTGGGGGATGGGGGTAGCGTTCTTCCATGGCTTCAACCGGTTCATTCATCGTCGCTGGCGCCCGCACCCCGATCGGCAAGATGAGCGGCGCGCTCGCGTCGTTCTCCGCAGCCGACCTCGGAGGCTTCGCGATCGCCGCTGCGCTCGAACGCGCCGGCGTCGCCCCCGACGAGGTCGATCACGTCATCATGGGCCAGGTGTTGATGGCAGGCCAGGGCCAGGTGCCCAGCCGCCAGGCCGCGGTGAAGGCGGGCATCCCGATGAGCGTTCCGTCGGTGAACGTCAACAAGGTCTGCCTCTCCGGGCTCAACTCGATCTACCTCGCGAACCAGATGATCGCTGCCGGCGAGGCCGACATCGTGGTGGCGGGCGGCATGGAATCGATGACGAACGCTCCGTACATCGCCGACGGCGCCCGGGGCGGCTTCAAGTACGGCAACACCGAGTTGCGCGACGCGATCATCGCCGATGGCCTGTGGTGCTCGTTCGATGCGTGCCTGATGGGTCTCGGCACCGACCGGTACGCGGCCGGCGAGAGCCTGACCCGAGAGCAGCAGGACGAGATGGCGGTCAAGTCGAACGAGCGCGCCGCCAACGCCATCAAGGACGGACGTCTCGCCGACGAGATCGTGCCGGTCGCCGTACCGCAGCGCAAGGGCGATCCCATCCTCATCGAGACCGACGAGGGCGTTCGACCCGGGACGACGATGGAGAGCCTCGGCTCGTTGCGCCCCGCATTCGACAAGGACGGCACGGTCACCGCCGGCAACGCGTCGCAGCTGTCCGACGGTGCAAGCGCCGTGGTGATGATGTCACGCGCCGAGGCCGAGCGCCGCGGCGTCGCTCCACTCGGTGAGTTCGTGTCCTACGGGATGGTGGCGGGGCCGGACAGCGCCTCGTTGCTGCACCAGCCGAGCCGCGCAATCTTGCAGGCCGCCGACAAGGCCGGCCTGGCGATCGGTGATCTCGACCTGTTCGAGATCAACGAGGCCTTCGCCGCCGTCGGTCTCGCGTCGATCGCCGAGCTCGGTATCACCGACGAGATCGTCAATGTCAACGGTGGAGCGATCGCCCTCGGTCACCCGATCGGGATGAGCGGCAACCGCCTGGCCCTGACCGTGCTGCACGAGCTCAAGCGTCGCGGTGGCGGGATCGGCGCAGTTGCGCTGTGTGGTGGCGGCGGCCAGGGCGACGCGGCCATCCTGCGCACGGTCTGACCGAACCCACACCACGTTGCCGACGACGACGGCCAGCGCGACGCCGCCCAGAACGCGACCACGTTGAGCGTTTGACACATCACTGCTGGTTGCTATACTGGCATGTGCAGCGACTTGTGTTGCGGATTGTTGACGGCACGCTCGCCATGTCGTAACCTATCTGTAACAACTGAACGAGCGGGTTCCCCGGGATCCGCCACCATCTGGGGCATCATCGACACGAATCGGCCCGTCCGCCCGCTACCGATTCGTGGAGGTGATGCCCCAGTTCAGTTCTGGGCCTGCGCGCTCCCCGGTCAGTCGACGGCGCGACGGCCCTCGAGAGCTCGGCCGAGCGTGAGTTCGTCGGCGTACTCGAGGTCTCCACCCACGGGCAAACCACTCGCGATCCGAGTGACGGTCAAGCCGATCGGCTTCAACAGCCGCGCGAGGTACATCGCTGTGACCTCGCCCTCGGTGTTCGGGTTGGTGCACAGGATGATCTCCTGCACACCCTCGGGATCGATCCGTGCCACCAACTCGCGGATCTTGAGCTGCTCGGGACCGACCCCTTCCAGCGGACTCATCGCGCCGAGCAGCACGTGGTAACGCCCGCGGAACTCGCCGGTTCGTTCGATCGCGACGATGTCGCGCGACTCCTCGACGACGCAGAGCACCGACGAGTCGCGTGTGTCGTCGTTGCAGATCGGGCACAACACATCGTCGGCGACGTTGAAGCAACGCTCGCAGAACCGCACGCGCGCCTTGGCTTCGGTGATCGCGTGGGCCAAGCGGGTTGCGTCGTCGACGGGCACCTTCAGGAGGTGGAAGGCAATGCGCTGCGCCGACTTCGGACCGATGCCGGGAAGGCGGCCGAGTTCGTCGATCAACGCCTGTACCGGAGCGGTGTAGTTGCCAGCCATGGAGCCGGATCAGCCCGCTTCTTCGATCAGCTCGGAACCGGGGAACGCCTCGGCGAGGCGGTCGATCGGCGACTTCACCGTCTCGGGCGGCGCATCGATCAGATCGTCGAGATCGACGTCATCGTCGTCAGGGAGCTCGACGAATCCAGCCGGGGACTCGTCGTCCATCGAATCGCCAACGGCGCCTGCAGCCGCCGCAGCGAGGCCCCGCGTGCGCGGCGACGACACTGCGTCC
>JBGSII010000253.1:0-4196 GCA_041742555.1 Ilumatobacteraceae bacterium | reverse complement strand
AACGCCGGTCGGCGTGCCCGACCCCTCGTTGCCGGCCGCCGCCGGCAGCACCGGCCTCCGGGTCGCGTCGCTCAACCTCTGGCACCGAAACGACCGCATCGACGAGGTCGACCGAGAACTCGCAGAACTCGGGGCGGACGTGATCGTCTTCACCGAGTTCACCCGGTCTCACCAGCGCGCACTCCAGGCGAGTGCGCTCGCCGGCGGCTACCCGCACCGCATCGCACGAAACGGGCGCGGCGCGACCGGAATCGCCGTCTGGAGCCGATGGCCCCTTCGCCTCGGCGACGAGCTCGACACCTTCAACGACAGTCTCGATGTCACGGTCGCAGGGCCTGACGGAGGCGTCGAACTCGTCGCGATGCACATGCCGACACCGCTCGTCGATGTCGACGCATGGCGCAGGGATCTCGCCACGGCAGCTGCGATCGGGCGCACGGCCGACGGACCGACGCTGCTGATCGGAGACCTCAACTCGTCGTATTGGCACCCCGACTTCAGACGGTTGCTCGACGTCGGATTCGTCGACGCCCACACCGCGGCGGGCTCCGGATTCTCGACGTCGTGGCCGACCGACTGGTGGGTTCCACCGTTCGTGCGACTCGATCACGCCCTCACGATCGGCGCGCTGGTGTCGACCGGCATCGCCGACTTCGAGATCCCCGGCAGCGATCACCGCGGCCTGATGGTCACCGTTGCGCCAACTCGATGAGTAGGGCCCGGAATGCGCGACCGCGGTGCGAGATGGCGTTCTTCGCTGCGATGTCCATCTCGGCGAACGTTGCTCCCCCGCCTTCGTCGGGCTGGAAGATCGAGTCGTAGCCGAAGCCGGCTTCGCCACGTTCCTCGACGGTGATCAGGCCCGGGCAGACACCTTCGACGTGGAGCTCCGTGTCGTCCGGCCACACCACGATCACCACGGTCCTGAACGCCGCGCGCCGGTCTGCGACACCCTCCATCTCAGCAAGGAGCTTCGCCCGGTTGTCGGCATACGTGCATCCCTCACCTGCGTAGTGCGCAGCATCCACGCCCGGCGCACCGTCGAGGGCCGCAACCTCGAGGCCGGTGTCGTCGGCGACCGCTGGCTTGCCGGTCGCGGCGCACAACGCAGACGCCTTGAGGCGGGCGTTCCCGACGAGTGAGCCTGCGTCCTCGACGACGTCGGCGACGTGGGCCGGTCGGGGCAGCAACTCGACCACACCGTCGAGCGAGCGCTGGATCTCGACCACCTTGTCTGGATTCGCCGATGCGCAGACCAGTTGCATCATCGTGACGCTCACGACGCCGGGCGAGCCGGCGGAGGGGTCGCGATCGTGGCCGCCTGGAGCTCGGCGATGGAGGTCATGGCCCCCTCGGCGAGCACGAGCAGCGAGTCGAGCTCGGGGCGCGAGAACGCCATGCCCTCGGCAGTCCCCTGCACCTCGACGAACTTGGCGTCGCCACCGCCGATCGGGCGCAGCATCACCACGTTCATGTCGACTTCCGCCGCGCTGTCCTCGACGTAGGGAAGGTCGAGGACCGGTGTGCCCCCCACGATGCCGACGCTGATCGCCACGCAGAACGAATGCAGCGGGTTGGCAGCCAACGCGCCACGCTGCACCAGGCGCTCGAACGCGTCGTGCAACGCGACGAAGCCACCGCAGATGCTCGCCGTGCGTGTTCCGCCGTCGGCCTGCAACACGTCGCAGTCGACGACGACCTGCCGTTCGCCGAGCACGGTCATGTCGCATGCCGCTCGGAGCGATCGCCCGATGAGCCGTTGGATCTCGACGGTGCGCCCGCTCTGCTTGCCTCGGGCGGCCTCGCGATCGATGCGATCCGGCGAGGCACCGGGCAGCATCGAGTACTCGGCGGTCACCCACCCCTTGCCAGAGTTGCGCATCCAACGCGGTACGTCCTCGTCGATCGACGCGGTGCACAACACCCGCGTCTTGCCGAACGAGACCAGACACGAGCCGTCGGCCATCTCGGTGAAGTCACGTTCGAATGTGATCGGGCGAAGCTGATCGTCTGTGCGGCCGTCGGGGCGAGCCATGGTGTCTCCGTTCGTCGGTTGGCGAACCCACAGGGTGCCACAGGAGCTCACGACCGAGGCGGGTTCCAGGACTCCGTGTGGTCGAGCTCGGGTCCGAGCAGCTGCGCGCCGAGCTCGCGGAACAACTCGACGTCACCGCTCGAGGCGAACCGGTGCCGTCCGACCCGACCGGGTTCACGCAGCAGACCCATCGCGCCGAGTCGGTCCATCACCGCGAACGCCGTCTCGTCAGCCGAACTCACCAACGTGACGCCCGGGCCCATGACGTCGCTGATCGTGCGAGCGAGGAACGGGTAGTGAGTGCAGCCCAGAAGGAGCGCGTCGACGTTGGCATCGCGGATCGGAGCCAGCAGCCGCTCGGCGAGCACGGTGACCTCGTCGCCGGTCGTCTGGCCGCGTTCGACGAACTCGACGAACCCTGGGCAGGCAGCACTGGTCAACGTCACCGGTGCACCGGTCGCGACCACCGCTCGCACGTACGCGCCGGACGACATCGTGCCGACGGTGCCGATGACCCCGACCCGCCCCGTCGTGGTGGTGGTCACGAGCGCCTTCGCTCCGGGCTCGATCACGTCGATCACGGGGACCGGAAGTTCGGCACGAAGATCGTCGAGTCCCGCCGCGGTCGCCGTGTTGCACGCCACGATGATCGCCTTCGAATCGAAGTCCTCGACCAGGCTCCAGGCGAGTTCGTGGGCATACCCTCGCACGTCCTCGAGCGGCTTCGAGCCGTACGGGTACCGACCGGTGTCGCCGATGTAGACGAGATCCTCCGCCGGGAGGAGATCGATCATCGCTCGAGCGACCGTCAGGCCACCGAACCCCGAGTCGAACATCCCGATGGGCCGATCCACGGCGCCCCAGCCTACGGCTGACGGCGTCCACGATGTGCCTGGCACGTCGTGGACGCCATCGCGGGTCACTCGGGCAGCGTCTGCGGCAACAGGACGCGGTCGATGACGTGGAGGACGCCGTTGGCGGCTTCGATGTCGGCCACCAGGATCTCGGCGCCCCCGATCGTCGGTGGGTTCGCGGCTGCGTCGATCGCGTGCGGACCGGGGTTGACGGCCACGAACTCCGCCGGGTCGAGTGCCAAGAGCTGTGTGACGAGCAGTGCTCGGGTGTCGTCGACATGGGTCAGCAGGACCGACTCGACGACCGATGGATTCTCGAAGTCGGGGGCACCGACCCCACCCGCAGCGGTGGTGATCGCCTGATTGCTCGGGGCGAGCAACGTCAGGGTCGCATCGGGATCGGACAGCACGTCCTCGAGACCGGCGAGTTCGACGAGCGCGCGGAGCTCACTCAGGTCGGGGCTGTTGACGATGACGTCCCACAACGTCGCCTCCGGCTGCGGCGGAATCGTGACGACCGGAACCGTCGTCGAAGGCGCCACCGTGGTTGACGGCGCCACAGTCGTGGTCGTGTCCGCGATCGTCGTCGACGTCGTCGTCGTCTCGGCCGGCCGAGTGCTCGTCAGCTCGCACGTCACCGTGTCGCCGGCGAGGAACTCGTAGTTCGGAAACGTGTAGTTGGCGACCTGATCGGCAGCCGGATCAGGCACATCGACTGCGACCGCCATCGAGACGACGCTCTCCTGCGTGTCGGGTCGTTCGAGCACACACTCGACGATCGGGCCCGGCGGTGTCCATCCCGCCGGAATCTGTTGCGCGATCGAGACCGTTGCCGCCCACGTGGTCGGGTCGGACATCTCGCCGGCGGGTTCCCATTCGAACTCGACTCGGCCGTCCGAGCCGGTGCTGTCACCAGCGAGCTCACCGACGACCGCCGATGCCGGCTGGATCCAGGTGTAATCGAACTGCGATGCGGGCGGGCCGCTGACCCCCACGATGAATCCGGCGTCGAGGGACTGGCCGGTCTCGTCGGTGACGTCGAGAACGAGCAAGCTCGACCCGGGAGATGCCGCAGGATCGTCATCGTCAGCTCCGCCGAAGAACAGCCACGCGATCAGCCCAGCGATGCCCGCGAGGGCGATGACGGCCACGATCAGGGGCGCGGCCTTCTTGTACCACGGCGTCGGTGGCTTGTTGCGGCCCGGTCCACCGAACGCGGTGTTCGGCGTGGTCCCCGGCGGAATCGCACCCGCCGCGGCCGTGACCGGCATCTGCACGGTCGCATCAGGCGCGGCGGCGTCGGGCGT